>JAGDMB010000068.1 GCA_017860375.1 Bacteroidota bacterium
GTCTGCTGTCCCTCAACATCAGTTTCAACAATGGTTTCAGTTGCTTCCTCTTCTTCCTCCTCCCATACATGTTTAGGAATGACCGGGCCTTCGTTGCGGTAATAAAGAGCCAGTCCAAGTCCCACCATCATGCCCATCAGGTGCGATTCCCATGACATATCGGGCTTGTAGGGGAAGATACCCCAGACCATACTGCCATAAAGGAAGGCAACCAGGAGCGATATAGCCAGCAAGTTGATATTTTGCCGGATGATGCCGCTGAAGAACAGAAAAGAAGCAAAGGCATAAATGAGCCCGCTTGCTCCGATATGATGCGAAGGCCGTGCGAACAGCCACACGGCAATTCCGGTAATCAGCCATGCATAGAGGTGTACCCTGAAGGCGACCTTATGGTAAAAGAAAAATATGGCCAGGGAAAGAACGAACAACGGCACGGAATTGTTGATAAGGTGGTTAAAATTGGCATGGATAAAGGGAGCGGTAAGGATACCGAGGAGGCCGGATGCCCTGCGCGGAAATACACCCAGGAAGGAAAGATCCCAGTTTTCTGCCTGTTCGACGATTTTTATCAGCCATAAAACGATCAGGAGAAAAGTGGGAAACAGAAGGCTTATCCTGAAGCGGCGTATATCAATATTTTCTTCAGTTTTGCTGTTCATTATTGGAATAGTTGCCTCATGGCCTACCATACGGGTAAAGATAAATCCAAATTGTCCAAAAACAGAAAAACCCAACCGTTTTTTAATCCGGTCGGGCTTCTTATCAAATCCTGCAGGTGTTTCAACCGACCCCGTTTTTACAGGGAGAGGTCAGCGAAACGGAAACCTGTCAGGAAACAGGCAACCTTTCTTATTTGTTTTTCGGCCGCAGGTTCCTTACTTGTTGTCCGGCCTGCCACATTTCTGATTCGCGCAGTTCTTTCAGCTCAATCTCGAGCAATTCCTTGTAATTGGGTTTACCGGTCGATTCAAGCACCCTTTTGGTCTCGGCTCCCGACTTCACTTTATTGTAAAGATCGTTGAAAACCGGAAGGGTAGCTTCTTTGAATTTAGGTCTCCAGTCAAGTGCTCCGCGCTGTGCGGTAGCACTGCAATTGGAATACATCCAGTCCATTCCGTTTTCATCCACAAGGCGAATCAGGCTCTGTGTGAGTTCTTCCACGGTTTCATTAAATGCTTCACTGGGCGTGTGACCATGTTGGCGCAGCACCTGGTACTGGGCATCCATGATACCGGCCAGGGCACCCATCAGCACTCCGCGTTCACCGGTCAGGTCACTGTATACTTCCTGTTCAAAGGTGGTGGGAAAGAGGTATCCCGAACCGATGGCAATGCCGACAGCCAAGGTCCGTTCTTTGGCTCTTTTGGTATAATCCTGGAAAATGGCAAAGCTGGAGTTGATGCCGGCGCCTGCAAGAAAATTCCGCCGTACGCTGGTACCTGAACCCTTGGGCGCGACGAGAATTACATCCACATCTGCAGGAGGTACAACTCCGGTTTGTTCTTTATACGTAATGGAAAAGCCATGCGAGAAATACAGGGCATCGCCAGGCTTAAGGCAGGGCTTCAGAAGGGGCCAGATGGTGCGCTGGGCAGCGTCGGATACCAGATACTGGATGATGGTCCCTTTTTTTGCCGCTTCTTCAATGCTGAACAGGGTTTCGCCGGGCACCCATCCGTCTTTCACCGCCCTGTCCCAGTCTGCTTTAAAATCCGGTGACTGACCGATGATGACATGGATACCGTTGTCTTTCATGTTGAGCGACTGGGCCGGCCCCTGCACACCGTAGCCGATGACGGCTACCACTTCATTTTTAAGTATTTCCTGCGCTTTTTTTAAGGGAAATTCTTCGCGTGTTATGACGTCTTCAACAATACCTCCGAAATTAATTTTTGCCATAATAGATATGTATTTATTGTTTAGTTGTTTTCATATACAGCCGTTATTTCGCCGGCTTCCTTCAGATAGGTTGAAAAAAGTTCTTTGCTCGAACGGGTTACCGCAACGCGACCCGAACTGGTAAACTGAAGCACCTTGTATTTCTCCAGTTCATCAAAAAGTGCCAGGTATTCTTCCTTGTACCCGGTTTTTTCGATGACGGTATATTCGGGCCTTACCTCCAGTATCCGGGCATTGTGTTTCCGGATGGTGGCTTCCAGTTCATCCCCTTCAATCAGAGCCTTTGTAGGTACTTTAAAAAGGGCAATCTCCTGGTAGATGACTTCATCATCGGTATGGTAAAAAGCTTTCAGCACTTCCACCAGTTTTTCGATCTGGCTGACGACCTGTTCCACTTTTTCACGGGTGTCGTTCACCACAATGGTAAATTTATGAATGCCTTTTATTGCGGATACCGATACGGTAAGGCTTTCGATGTTAACATGACGCCGTGTGAAAATGATCGTTATCCGGTTCAGCAATCCGATGTGGTTTTCGGAGAAAGCCGATATGGTGTAGGTTTGTTTGCCGTTTCCATTGATTCCGTTTCCTGATGCCATAGCTTTTATTTTTTTGGTTCGAGAATAACTTCAGATACCGATGCCCCTGTGGGTACCATGGGAAAAACATTGTCTTCCTTTTCAATACTCACTTCGAGGAAATAGGGGCCCTTATAATCGAGCATTTCCTGGATGGCGGCTGCAAGTTCCGGCCGGTGAAGGACTTTTCTTCCCTTGATGCCAAAACCTTCGGCTACCTTGACAAAATCAGGATTGAGAAGGTAGGTTTCGGAATAGCGTTTTTCAAAAAACATTTCCTGCCATTGCCGGACCATCCCCAGGTATTTATTGTTCATCAGAACTATTTTAACCGCAGCCTGGGTCTGGTTGATGGTCCCCAGCTCCTGGATGGTCATTTGCAGTCCACCGTCCCCCACGATCAGGATCACTTCCTCTTCGGGTGCGGCGATCTTTGCCCCGTGTGCGGCCGGCAGGCCGAAACCCATGGTGCCAAGGCCTCCTGAGGTCACATAGGATCTTTTATTGGCGAAATTGAAATACCGTGAAGTCACCATCTGGTGCTGCCCGACATCGGTAACAACGATCGCATTTCCCCCTGTCTTTTCATTCAGGATCTGGATTACCTCACCCATGGTCAGGCCTTCTTTTGTCGGGAAGAGATCTTTTGTAATTACTTTTTTAATCTCAATTTTGTCTGCGTCCCTGAATTCCCTTAGCCAGGAATCATGGGAACGCTTTTTTATCCGTGCGGTCAGTGCAGGCAGAGTTACCTTCACATCGCCGAGAACGGCCACCTCCACCCTCACATTCTTGTTGACCTCAGACCGGTCAATTTCAAGATGGATGATCCGGGCTTGCTTTGCATACCGTTTAAGGTCTCCGGTTACACGGTCATCAAAGCGCATTCCTACCGCGATGAGAAGATCACATTCATTGGTTTTGATATTGGTGGAATAGTTGCCGTGCATACCCAGCATCCCGACATTCAGCGGATGCTTTCTTGGCAGCGCACAGGCACCCAATATGGTCCATGCGGCAGGTATACCTGATTTTTCAACGAAAGCCCTGAACTCATCTTCGGCCTCACCCAGGATCACACCCTGTCCGAACAGGATGAAAGGTTTTTTTGCCTGGTTGATCAGATCGGCTGCCTCTTTGATCGTTTCTGGATCAGGTTTTGGAACGGGAACATAACTGCGCACCTTGATGCACTTGTTGTATTCAAAATCGAGTTCTCCAAACTGGGCGTTTTTGGCGATGTCAATCAATACCGGACCCGGTCTGCCGGAACGGGCGATATAAAATGCCTGGGCGATAATTTCCGGTATTTCTTCGGATTTTGTGATCTGGTAGTTCCATTTTGTTACCGGCATGGAGATGCCGATTACATCCGTTTCCTGGAAAGCATCGGAACCAAGCAGGGAGGCGGTAACCTGACCGGTTATGCACACCAGGGGTGTGGAGTCGATCATGGCATCGGCAATACCCGTTATCAGGTTCGTGGCACCGGGACCCGAAGTGGCCAGTACGACACCCACCTTTCCGGAAACCCTTGCATAGCCTTGTGCCGCATGTATTGCGCCTTGTTCATGCCGGGTCAATATATGCTTTGTTTTGTCACTGTGATCCATCAGTGCATCATAAATGGGCATGATGGCACCACCGGGGTAGCCAAAAATGGTATCGACTCCTTCCCTGGCGAGCGATCGCATCACGGCGTCGGCTCCTGTGATCCTGATTTTCTTTTTATTTTTTTTGATTGAAATTTGTTTTTTCATACTGTATACTGTCTTTCCTGTTGAATGAATTTTGTTATATTCCGGCTGCGTTTTTTTAATTGTCTGGCAGCGTTCTCATATTTCTCTTACGGCTCCTTTGTCAGCGGATGTGACCATGCGGGCATAGGCTTTTAGCGCCCCGGAAAGGATGCGGTTTCGCAGCAGGGGAGTATAGGCAGCGGCGCCCCTTTGCTGTTGCTGCTTGCGACGGTTCTCCAGTTCATTTTCGGAGACCAGCACATCGATCTTTCGGCCGGGAATGTTGATCTCGATGATGTCACCATCCTGCAGCAGTGCAATCTCTCCGCCGGCAGCAGCTTCAGGCGAAACATGACCGATGGAGAGACCCGATGTCCCCCCTGAAAAGCGTCCGTCCGTTACCAGGGCACATTGCTTGCCCAAACCCATGGATTTTATATAGGAGGTCGGATAGAGCATTTCCTGCATACCGGGACCTCCCCGTGGCCCTTCATACCGGATGACCACGGCATCTCCGGGCTGTACTTTCCCGCCAAGGATCGCATCACAGGCATCTTCCTGTGATTCGAATACCCTGGCAGGTCCTTTGAAATAGTAAAGGGATGGATCGACACCGGCTGTTTTGACAACACAACCGTTTGGGGCGATATTGCCGTATAAAACGCCAAGTCCCCCGTCCTTGAAATAACAGTGCGCAATGCTGCGTATGCATCCACCCGAACGATCCATGTCGAAATCCTTGTACAGAACGCCCTGACTTCCCAGGGTAAGGTTCTTCAATCCCGACGGAGCACTGAGGAACAATTCATCCGCTTCGGCTGTATGGCTTTCCCGTGTGATATCATAGCGGGCAATGGCCTCACCCAGTGTCATCTGGTCCACTCTTTTCACCGATGTGTCAACCAGTCCTCCCTTCTCAAGTTCGCCCATGATGCCCAGTATACCCCCGGCACGGTTCACATCCTCTACATGGTATGCCGAACTGGGCGCCACCTTGCAAAGCACAGGCACTTTTCGTGACAGCCTGTCAATATCTTTCATGGTAAAGTCCACACCGGCTTCCCGGGCGATGGCGAGGATGTGCAATACGGTATTGGTTGATCCGCCCATGGCAATATCCAAGGCCATGGCATTTAAAAAGGCTGCACGGGTGGCGATGGAACGGGGCAATACCGATTCATCTCCCTCGTCATAATATTTTTTGGTAATGGCTACGATACGGTGAGCGGCTTTTTCGAAAAGTTTTTTCCGCGTTTTATGGGTGGCCACAACGGTGCCGTTTCCCGGTAATGCAAGTCCGATGGCCTCGTTCAGGCAGTTCATCGAATTGGCGGTAAACATACCCGAACAGGAACCGCAGGTCGGGCAGGCTTCTTTTTCAATAACACTGAGTTCCTCATCGGAAGTGGAATTGTCGGCCGCCATGACCATGGCGTCTACCAGGTCATACTTCTTTGATCCGACGGTACCGGCTTCCATCGGACCTCCTGAAATAAAAACGGCCGGAATATTAAGCCGCATAGCGGCCATAAGCATGCCCGGGGTAATCTTATCGCAGTTGCTGATGCATATCATGGCATCCACTTTATGCGCGTTGCACATGTATTCGACGCTGTCGGCAATCAGGTCCCTTGAGGGAAGGGAATAGAGCATACCGTCATGTCCCATGGCTATGCCGTCATCAATGGCAATCGTATTGAATTCAGCGGCATAACAGCCTTCTTTATCGATGATGGATTTGATTTCCTGGCCCACCATATGCAGATGTGTGTGACCGGGGACAAACTGGGTAAACGAATTAACGATGGCAATAATGGGTTTGCCGATCTGGTCTTCCTTCATTCCGGTTGCCCTCCAGAGGCTTCTGGCACCGGCCATCCGACGGCCTTCGGTGGTGATGGAACTTCGTAATTTTATTTTCATAGGGTTTATGCTGTTTTTCTAAATCAGAAAGCCATTCTTTGCAGAGAATGGCTTTCCGTATTGTACCTCATTTAGTAAACCATTCTCAGCCTGTAGTGCGAATCACAACTACAAGAAGGAGGACGTTTACCAGAATGATGATATTTGTCATGTTTTTAATTTGTGCAAATATATGCAATAAAAATTTATTTAATCAACATTAGCGCATTATTTTTCATTTTATTCCTGGTTCCTGATTTCTGACTCCTGGCTCTTCTTTTTATAGAATCCCTTCAGCATTTCATTTTCGGGAAGCCTGTACCACTGAATGGTCTGATGATCGAGTTCATCGGTATAATTGGGCTCATGGATAATGAATCCGCATTCTTTGAGCCGTTCGGTATAGTCGCGACCGTAGAGCCGGTAATGATCTTTTTGCCTGAAATGCACTTCGCGTTCATGCGGGTCTGTAATGGAGGGATCCTCATAGGTCTTTTCAAGAGTCATGTCCATGGGAACCTGCATAATGCCATATCCGCCGGGTTTTAAAATCCTGAGTATTTCACGCATGGCTTTACGGTCATCCGGAACATGCTCCAGCACGTGGTTGCAGATTACAACATCAAAAGTGTTGTCGGCAAGGGGCATTTGCTGTATGTCGAGCTTTACATCGGCCAGGGGGGATTCAAGATCAGCTGTAGTATAATCGAGGTTGCCCAGTTTCCGGAAACGGGAATAGAAACATTGCTCCGGTGCGACATGAAGAACTTTAAGCGGATCTGTAAAGAAAACCGTCTTGTTTTTGAGGTACAGCCACAGCAGACGGTGCCTTTCCAGGGAAAAACAACGGGGACACAATACACCCTTCCTTACCTTGTTGTATCCGTAAGGCAGGAACTTCGAAAACCGGCCGCCGCAAACAGGACATTCGACTTTATTGCCACGAAACAGTAAGGATGTGATTTTCATCAAGGGTTGGCTGATCCGGATCAGCCAGGGTCGTGGAATGGTGTTGAGCAACCAGGCAAGGGTCTTTTTCACAGGCGGATTCATACAAATGATCGGTAAATTTATCCTAAATTGTGCATTGGCGCAATTGTGAAGGGGATATAAAAATCATTACTTTCGCAGCTGCTAATCATGACAAACCGATGAGACCATTTAAAGTACTTGGCATTCAACAAATTGCTATTGGGAATGACGATAAGAACAGGCTGGAAAAATTCTGGGTTGACCTGATGGGACTTGAGATAACCGGATCTTTCAGAAGCGAACGGGAGAATGTGGACGAGGATATCCTCCGGATAGGAAAAGGTGCCTATGCCGTGGAAGTGGACATCATGCAGCCGGTTGATCCGGAAAAGTCACCCAAAGTACATGAACCCAGGCTGAACCATATAGGCTTGTGGATCGATGATCTGCCTAAAGCATTTGAGTGGCTGACGCAGCAGGGTGTGAGGTTCACTCCCGGGGGCATAAGGAAGGGAGCTGCAGGATACGATGTATGCTTTATCCATCCCAAAGGGAATGAACAGTATCCTCTTTGCAGCGAAGGAGTGCTGGTGGAACTGGTGCAGGCACCTGGGGAAGTGATTAGGGCGCTGGGAGAAACAGGTAATGAGTAGGACCGAATACCGGTATTAAAAGGCAGGATGGATTAATCTCATCACCCACAGGCATAATACGCTTACCAGGGCAGCTGCGGGAATGGTCAGGAACCATGCAGCAACAATACGAAAGGCAATCTTCCATTTGATGCCGGCAAGATTTGTAACGGAACCCACCCCGATAATAGCACCAGCAATAGTATGCGTGGTGGAGATGGGAATACCGATATGGGTTGCGAGGAAAATGGTAAAAGCACCGGCTGTTTCGGCGCAGAATCCATGAACCGGTTTCAGCTTGGTTAATTTCATTCCCATTGTCTTTACGATACGCCAGCCTCCCATGGCTGTGCCAACGGCCATGGCGGTCTGGCAGGACAGTATGATCCATGCGGTATCCCCATGCATTAAAGAAAGTTGCTTATCCGGAGTGAATATACCGGCAGCTACCAATACCGCTACGATAACACCCATGGTTTTTTGAGCATCATTGCCTCCATGACCGAGAGAATATAAGGCTGCTGATACAAACTGACCCTTGCGAAAAATACCGTCCACTTTTTTTGGGACCCATTTTCGAAATATCCAGTAGACAAGGATCATAAAGATAAAAGCAGCGATCATGCCTATAAGCGGGGCAAGAGGAATGAAGGTAGCAGTCTGTACGATTTTATGCCAGTGAATGATTTCTGCACCTTTGTATGCGAGGCCAGCACCGGTAAGTCCACCGATCAGGGCATGGGAGGAGCTGGTCGGAAGACCAAACCACCAGGTAACAAGGTCCCATATAATGGCCCCGAGCAGGCCTGCCAATACGACATAGATGAAAGCCGGATCGCCGGCATCAATAATTACGATTTTGGATATGGTATCCGCAACTTTGGGCGCAAAAATAAACATGGCGGCAAAGTTGAAAAAGGCAGCCCAGAAAACGGCAAATTTTGGTGAGAGAACACGCGTCGAAACAATGGTGGCAATGGAGTTGGCCGCGTCGTGAAAACCGTTTATTATATCAAATAATAGGGCAATAACTACGGTTATTACCACAATAATCAATACAGGCTCCATGGTAAGTTGGAAATATTGAAAGTCATGCGTTATCGATCAAAATGCTTTCGATGGTGCTGGCAACATCTTCGCACCGGTCGACGGCCTTTTCGAGTCGTTCGAAAATTTCTTTCCACTTGATAAGCGCCAGTGCATCTCCTTCCAGGAAAAGGCGCGGAATGGTATCGCGCAGGATCTCATCCGCCTGGCTTTCGAGATCGTGCACTTTTTTGCAACTTTCACGCAGTTTGTTCTTGTGTTTTATTTTGCGCAGGTCTTTTACCGCTGAAACCAATTCTTCAATGCAGGCATGAATGATCCTGGAGAACTCAACGGCTTCGGGACGCATTTCGGGAATATTATAAGAAGAGATACGGAAAGCGGCAGCGTTGATCTGATCCGCCAGGTCATCCATTCGCTTTACAAGGGTGAAAATATCGTTGCGGTCAATGGGGGTGATAAAAGTGTTATGCCCAGTTCCTTGATCTGCCGGGCAAGGTCGACCAGGTTTTCCCCTTTTTCGATCATCTCATGAATAAGGTTGCTGGCTTTCAGATCGATTTCGATCAGCTGATCGAAATAATCGTAAAATGCAATTTCTTTTGGAAGTATTCCACGGAACATAGGTCTTAAAAATTTAGGAGTGCAAGGTATAAAGCATTGGGGGAATAATGAAATTTTCCAAACTGTTTTTTTATCCTGGCTCTTGTTTCTTCTTATCTTCTTGTCCATATTCTCTTCACCAGCTTCACCAGCTCCATGGCCCAGAAGGGAAAAGAGGAGATCACCAGCACCATTACCCAGTCAAACAATCCCAGGGCTTCGGTTTTAAAAATAGTCTGCAGGAAAGGAACATACACAACCAGCATCTGCAAAGCAAAAGAGATGAGAGTAGCACCCACAAGCTTTTTATTGCTGAATATTCCCAAGGTAAAGAGCGATTTATCCATGCTTCTGCAATTAAAGGAATGAAAAAGCTGGCTGCAGGCGAGCACAATAAAGCATGCAGTGCGTGCCCTGACAAGTCCCTCGTTCTCAAAGAATAATACAAACCAGAATGCCAGCAAGGCACAAAATGCAATAAATGCACCCTGTGCCAGCATATAGCTTCCTCCCTTGCGTGTTATGACAGATTCATTCAGCATTCTCGGGGGTTTTTTCATCACATCTTTGTCAATCGGGTCCATGCCCAGGGCAAGAGCCGGCAGACCATCGGTCACCAGGTTAACCCAGAGGATATGAATGGGCAACAGGGGAATGGGAAGGCCGATGAGGGAGGCGGTAAACATGACCATGATCTCACCGGCATTGCAGGACAACAGGTAATGGATGAACTTTTTGATGTTGTCGTATATGCCCCTGCCTTCCTCCACGGCTGCCACAATGGATGCAAAATTATCATCGGTGATGACCATATCCGATACTTCCTTGGTGACATCGGTACCGGTTATCCCCATGGCCACACCGATATCCGCTTCTTTTATGGCGGGGGCATCATTGACACCGTCACCGGTCATGGCCACCACCTGTCCCCTTTTGCGCCAGGCTTTTACAATCCTCAGCTTGTGCTCAGGCGATACACGGGCATAGACGACAGTGCGATCGACAAGCGATTCAAATTCCTCCTGGCTAACAGTATCAAGCTCTTTACCGGTCATGGCCAGGGAATCGGGTTTGAAAAATCCCAGTTCACGGGCAATGGCGACGGCCGTGT
Organism: Bacteroidota bacterium; assembly: GCA_017860375.1. Lineage (GTDB taxonomy): Bacteria > Bacteroidota > Bacteroidia > Bacteroidales > UBA10428 > UBA5072. Next base: position 10,484 of record JAGDMB010000068.1, read on the forward strand.
TTTTATGGTCTCCGGTGATCATTACCGAATTGATCCCGGCCGTCTGGCAGTTTTCTATGGCCAGTTTTACTTCTTCGCGCGGCGGGTCGATCATGGCAATCAAACCGGCGAAAACCAGATCCCTTTCAATGGTCTCTGCATCCACGGTTTCCGGCATAGTATCCAGTCTGCGATACGCTACACCCAAGACGCGCATGGCTTTATCGGCCATCACATCCGGTGCCCCTTTTACAAAGGCGATCATCTCCTGCTTTCCCCTGCGGATCATCGTCATCTGCTTGCGGTCCGAGTCAAAAGGAATTTCGGCCACGAAGGGATATTCATTTTCCTTATGATCCACATCCATGCCGGCTTTTGCTGCCAGCGTCAGAAGGGCGGCTTCAGTGGGATCACCGAGGATACGGTAGGTTCCGGCTTCATGTATGAGTTTGGCTCCGTTGCACAGAACGGCAATTTCCATGGCGCGCGTCAGCCCCGGAACTTCCTGCGGATGAACGGACTTTTCCTCCAGCTGGAATTCTCCAGCAGGTTCATACCCGATTCCGGTGACATGATAAAGGGTATCGCCCACATAAACGGCTTTGGCCGTCATTTCGTTCCGGGTTAGGGTCCCGGTTTTGTCAGAACAAATGACGTTGGTGCAGCCCAGGGTCTCGACCGACGGCAGTTTGCGGATCAGGCAATTTCGCCTGACCATTCGCTGCACGCCAAGGGCAAGGGCAATGGTTACCACGGCCGGAAGTCCTTCTGGTATGGCAGCAACAGCAAGGCTCACCGAGGTAAGAAAAAGATCCAGAATTTTTCCTCCACGCAGGTATCCGAGGAAAAACACCATCGCTACCAGCACAAGACAAAGCACCACGATCCATTTGCCGAACTGTTGAAGCCTTTTCTGAAGCGGGGTGGTGTCCTCCTCAATTTCCTGGATCATATCCGCGATCCTTCCCAGTTCCGTCTGCATACCTGTGTAAACAACTATAGCCCTCGCCTTTCCGCTGACAACCGAGGTACCCATATAGACCATATTGATACGGTCGGCAAGGGGTACTTCATCTTCCCGGATAGGGTGGGAGGTTTTGTTAACCGGTACGGATTCCCCCGTAAGGCTGGCTTCCTGAGTGGCAAAATTACCGGTGGTGTAAACCAGCCTGCTGTCGGCCGGCACCTTGTCTCCGGCTTCCAGTTCGACCAGGTCTCCCGGTACAATTTCACCGGATGGAATGGACAGGGACTTGCCGCCCCGCAGGACCCGTGTGGATGGAGAGGATAATTCCTTGAGGGCGGCCAGGGATTTCTCGGCACGGAATTCCTGGATAAAGCCAAGGATTGAATTGAGAATGATGATGCCGCAAATGGCCAGGGAATCAACCCATTCTTTCAGAAATCCCGATACGATTGCAGCTGCAAAAAGGATCCAGATAATAATACTGTTGAACTGGGCAAAGAATATGCTCCAGGGAGAACGACCCTTTTTGGCTGCCAGCTGGTTTGGCCCATATTGTTTCAGCCTCTTTTCAGCCTCTTCAATGTCAAGACCCTTCAGGGCATCGGTCTGAACCTGCTTCTCTAATTCGCCGGTTTCAAGTTTCCAGTAGCTATCCATGTCCCATAAATATTTGGTCTAAAGATAAAAAATAAATTCTTTTCCACCTGCCATTGGGATGGTATTACAAATGCTTACCTTTGTATAGCAGAACCAGGAACCCAGAACCCAGAAC
>JAGDMB010000359.1 GCA_017860375.1 Bacteroidota bacterium
CCGGGGGAACTCCGAATAATGAATACTGAAGAAAAATGTTATTTTTCTTCCCTTCAATGTTCTAAATTCGTTATTCCTTGTTCGGTGTTATTCATAAATTATTTGTCAGTTATATAAACAAATCTTTCTGGGTAAAAAATGTAAAACGCATTTTGCAGATAAAGTATAAAAACGAATCAAATAGTATCACCCTATAATCTATCATTACTATGAATCTAAAAACTACTTTTCTCGGCCTTCCCGTCGATAATCCGTTTATCGTGGCCAGCTCGGGTTTAACAAGTACAACCGACTCCCTGAAAAAATGTGCCGATCATGGGGCCGGGGCCGTGGTTCTCAAATCGCTGTTCGAAGAACAGATCGTTGCCGATAAGAAAACACTGCTGCAACACGATGACATGTATTTCTGGTACCCCGAGGCCATTAAATACGTCGACAATTTCTCCAAAGAGCAGGGTATCCAGGAATACCTGCACCTGATCGGAAATGCCAAAAAGGCCCTAAAGATACCTGTTGTTGCCAGCATAAACTGTGTCAGTCCAGTCGAATGGACAAAATTTGTACGGGAGATAAAAAATGCCGGAGCCGACGGCATAGAGCTTAACATATTCATCCCGCCCACCGATCTGAAACTTACCGGTTACAAAATCGAGGAAGCCTATCTCGATATTGTACGGGAAGTCCGTAAAGAAACCGACCTTCCTATTGCCGTTAAGGTCGGGTACTATTTTACAAATATTTACCGTGAATTGTTCAAATTAAGCAACCTTGAGATCAGCAGTCTGGTGATGTTCAACCGCTATTACCGGCCCGACATCGATATTGAAAAACTCACGGTGGTAAGCAACAATGTATTCAGCTCACCGGTGGAGATCACCCTTGCCTTGCGCTGGATAGCCCTTTTGTCGCCTAAAGTAAGATGCGAACTGATAGGGGCTACCGGTATCCATGATTATGCCGGCGTGGTAAAAAACATACTGGCCGGAGCAACCGCGGTCCAGCTTTGCTCAACTCTGTATAAGAACGGTATCGAATATCTTGAAGTGCTTCACAGAGACCTGGAAAAATGGATGGCTGCCAAAGGCTATAACGATCTGAATGCCTTCAGGGGCCTGATTTCAAAGAAAGAAGAAAACAGTGCCGCTTTTGAAAGGGTTCAGTTCATGAAAAAGACGATGGGGAAGATGTAAATTGGAAAAAAATAAAATAATCCTTAGCTTTAACCCCCGAAATCAAATTGGTTCAGGAATTTAATATTAATCCGCATGAAAAAGAACGTGTATATTGCTGTTTTTGCCATCCTTTGTTCGTTGTTATGCGTTACCTGCAAACAGAACCCAAAACAGGATACCGGATTATCCGGTCTGGATAGTGTAAGCCTTACGGAAACCAAACCGTATATTAACCGGCTCGATACCACGGGTGAAGGATTGCCGATATTTTACAACATGTACCTTTCGGTGGAGATGTCCTCGCTTTTCAATGCAGCCGGTGCTATTTTCAACCAGGAACTGCTGAATTCCACCGAAAAGATCACCGATTATACAACCAGTGCAAAAAAAGCAATGAACCTTGGCGTCTATGCCGTTGATCTTACCTATGCAAGGGTGTTTGAACAGATGGAAATGGCCGGAAAATACTTCAATGCCATGGAAAAACTGGCCGAAGAACTCGGCATTCCTTCAAATTTCTTTGAAAACTCAGCCACACGATTCGACAGAAATATCGACAACAAAGATTCACTGATCCAAATAGCCAACGAGGTTTATGTTTCTGCCGACACCTACCTGAAAGAGAATGAACGGTACAATGCAGCCGCACAGATCATTTTGGGAGGCTGGACCGAGGCTATTTATATTGCGGTTGACATGGCAAGGTCCACCCGTGATTTTGACATTATTGAGAGGCTGGCCGAACAAAAATATTCGCTTTCCAATCTCATGGAAATGCTCCGGAATTATGAAAGCGATCCGGTAATTGCTGAAAGTCTTTTAAAACTGAAGGACCTGCAGGCTGTTTTTAATACCTTTGAAGTCAAGGTTAAAGGGAACTTTGATCCGGCCTCACCGGAAGGGAAAAAAACAGTCAATACCCTGCTGCTGAAGGTAAAAGAACTTGAACAACCTGTCCTTGCCCTGCGGGCTTCAATTGTCGAATAGGAAATCGTGTTTCTCTTTCAGGCTTTAGAAATCCGCTTCATGTGCCCCATAATCATCATATTCCTTATAAAACTGGGTTAGGGTGTCATAAATATCTTCGAAGCTGACGAAGTGCTTTTTGCAGCCTATCCGCGAGCATATGTGAACTTTGCCTCCCTTTTCAAGGATAAAGCTGACGAGGGGGGCACCACAAGTCTCACATTTTGTAGGGCTTGGCAGTTCTTTTTTACAGAAAGGACAGGATAAATGTGCGATTTCATTTTCAACAAGCTCGACGCTGCTGACTTTTTCATAACAACCATAGGACGAACAAAGATTGATTGCCCCTTTCTTTCCCTTAACCTCAACATGAAGCTTGATGCTGGGTTTGGAATTCAGGTAATGTGTGTAGTCCATCAAGGATTTGTGACAATTTGGACATTTCACTTTCAGAGAAATAAGGTTCTTAGTCATGTCGGTTCCTCCTTATTTTTTTCTTTATTTAAATTAAAGTTACAACAAACTAAAGGGATTCTAATAAAAAACAGATGAAAAGTTTAACTTTTCCCTGTTTAGAAGGTTTCAGATCGCATTAATCAGTTTCAGTATGGAATCGGCCTGCCTTTTTACCGGTTCGGAAATGCTTTCTCCAAAAGAAAGGGATTGAGGCTGAATACCCAATATCCATAAGGGCGACTTAAAAAAGCCAGGCAGTCTTGAAATGGATAAATTGTGCGTGGTGGCGGTATAATCCATTATTTCACCCGGTGTCAGCAACGCAACAAATCCGGGTTCCTGCTGAAAATTGACCGCATCAATTAAAATCAGAACATCGTGCGGAATACGGTTGATCTTGCCGATGTAATTTTCAATTGAGACCTCAACCACCAGTTTTTTTATTGTGTCGCTCTCGTTTATTCGTTGCGCTATGTAAACGCCTATTCCGTCATCACTTTTCAGCACGTTGCCAATACCCACAAATAACTTACGCTCGTCGCTGCAAATCACACTTTTTAAATCAACCGGCACTCTTTTACAGGAATTTAATCAGCACTTTTCTTAGACAATTCGGGCATATGATATTGAACATGTCTTTTCTTTTCAAGCCATCCTTTATTTCAACCGATACATCCTCCCTTTCGGCCAACTGCAACCTTTCGTTCAGCATGTTTAAGTTAAGCAGGGTGGCATAGGCAGAAGGTCCGAGTTTATCATAGATAAAGTGGATATGTTCTTTTGTGGTAATAA
>JAGDMB010000360.1 GCA_017860375.1 Bacteroidota bacterium
AGAAAACATAGAAGAACCCATCACTCCAATGCCAATCCAGCCAATGACCGGATTCTCTTTTAGCTTTACTGAATGCATCGTTTTTTCAATAAAGATAGTATTTAACCTGAATAATTTCTTTTCTTAAGGAAAGGAAGTATTTTTGACAGGCAAAAAACAAGGGTTTATGATTGTTACTATCGTTCATGTATGGGTCGCAGAAGACCATATTCAGGATTTCATCCATGCAACCATTGAAAATCACAATGAATCCGTAAAGGAACCCGGAAACCTGAGGTTCGATATTCTCCGCGATGCTGCCGATCCGGCAAAGTTTGTTTTGTATGAAGCCTATGAATCCGAAGAAGCATCGGCCGCTCATAAAAATACCCCGCATTATCTTGTCTGGCGTGATACAGTCGCCGGATGGATGGCGAAACCGAGGCAGGGTATTAAACATACCGTTGTGTATCCCACAGATCCTTCAAGATGGTGAATGATTTTGTACTGAACCGTGTTCCCCGGATCCTTTTCGGGAATGGAAAACTGTCCGCACTTCCCGGATTGGTCAAAGCATTCGGGGATAACCTGCTGATCCTTACGGGCAGGAAATCTTTCCTGAAAAGCAAACAGGCGGATGAACTGATCGATGCACTGAAATCGAAAAAGATTAATTTCTCCACAGAACCTGTTCCCCATGAACCTTCGCCACGAATGATTGACGATCTGGTCAGAAAATATTCCGGGAAGGCAATCTCCGTGGTAGTATCCATAGGCGGAGGCAGTGTCCTTGATGCAGGGAAGGCCGTATCTGCCATGTTGCCTCTGGGTGAACCGGTGAAAGAATACCTCGAAGGAGTGGGGACCCGAAAGCATCCGGGAGCCAAAATTCCTTTCATAGCGGTGCCCACTACGGCCGGAACAGGTAGTGAAACGACGGGCAATTCGGTTTTATCGGAAACAGGTCCGGAGGGATTCAAACGCTCCCTGCGCCATGAAAATTTTATTCCGGATATCGCCCTGGTGGATCCTGAACTCACCCTGTCCTGTACTTCCATGCAAACGGCCATAAGCGGAATGGATGCCTTTTCCCAGCTGCTGGAATCTTTTTTATCAACCCGGTGCAGCAAATTAACGGATGCCCTTGCTCTGGAAGGTATTTTGCACGTCAGGAATTCACTGAAAAAAGCCGTTTCCAATGGAAATGACCCCGAAGCACGGGCAGGAATGAGCTACGCCTCCATGCTCTCGGGCATAACGATTACCAATGCAGGACTTGGCCTGGTGCATGGATTTGCTTCTTCGATCGGCGGACGGAAAGATATACCCCACGGTGTGATCTGCGGAACCCTGATGGGCGTCGTAAACCGGGCCATCATAGAGAGATTGCTTAAGGAGGACACGAATCCTGCAGCGCTCGAAAAATACATACGGCTGGGCAAGCTTCTTTCGGGTACTGAGGAAAGAAGCGATGTGGACTATGCCTTTTATGTGGCAAACACTATTGAATCGCTGGTGGAGGAATTGAAAATACCCTCTCTGGGCAATTACGGGCTTACAGAGGAGGAAATCACAGCCATCGCGCGGTCAACCGATCATAAGAACAACCCGGTCGTTTTTACCACGGAGGAATTGAAAGACATGTTGGTGAAAAGGCTTTAATGCGGCCGTAAGCGTCACTCAATAAAACCTAACGATTCCGCTCTTTCCTTCACTTCAAACGCCATCCTGCTATTGTGATACGGGCATTTCCAGAAACCTACCTTGTCTTCCTTCCATATTGGTAGGCCTTTCTCATCCACCCTAAAAAACCATTCCCCGTTTTTACCATCGATCAGGTAATTCTTAATAATGGCACAGCATTTCAGCGCATTTTCAAGGAATTTTTCATTTCGGGTCAGCTGATAAGCGTTCAGAAATCCAACTACGGCTTCAGCCTGTGGCCACCATTCGCGGTCGGTGATAAAACCATGTACAGGGTTGTATTCGTACCGCAGACCTCCTTCGTCATCCAGACCCTCACAAACTGCTTCCGCCATCCTCACCGCAAGTCCTTTTGCCTCCCTTATCCGTTCCTGATCACCGGATACCTCAGCCGCTTCATGGAGTAACCAGCTGGCTTCGATATCATGACCAAAAGAAACGGTATCCGACATACGGTTCCATTTAAGGTCAAAGAACAGGATCATATGGCCGGTTTCGGGATTCACAATATGTACCCTGAACAGGTCGAATAAATTGACCAGTTTGTCGCGAAGGTCCTTGTCTTTGTGAACACGGTAAAGGTTGGTGTAGGCCTCGATAATGTGCAGATGGGTATTCATGCTCTTTGCCACATTCATGTCTTTGATGCTGAGCCGCATATCGGCCAAGGGTTTCCAGTCCTTTGAAAGCGCCTCGATATACCCGTTATGTTCCGCATCAAAAGCCTTTTCCTCGATCACCCTGTAGAGATCCAATGCCGCCTGCATGACTTTTTTGTCAGGCTTTATTTTGGAATATTCGGCAAGAGCATATACTGTAAATGCCAGGGCATAAAACTGTTTTTTTGTATCTGCCGGTTGGCCCTTGTAATCAAGGGACCAGTAGACACCGCCGTTTTCAGGGTCAATAAAATTCAGCAGGATATAGTCAAATGCCCTGTCCGCCATGGCCTTATAAAGTTTCTTCCCATACAGCCTGTATGCCGCAGAAAAGGTATACAGGATCCGGGCATTCAGAATGGCTCCCTTTTCCGCCTGGAAGTCGATGACCTGATCGTTGGTGATCCGTCCGTAAAAACCACCGTTCTGCTCATCGGGAACATATTTTATCCAGTAGGGGAGAACATTCCTTAAGATGTCGTCCTCGGTAAACGCATGGATCCATTTTATTTTTTCGGCTGCTGACATCGTTAATTTTTAAATTATTGATTTATGATTTATCGATTGAAATACACGGTCCGGAGTCAACAGTCCACAGTCGGGTGACAACCTGTAAATCTGTCAACCTGCAAATCTTTTAATCTTTTAATCTGTAAATTTACACATCTGCAAATCTGTCAATCAGCAAATCAACAAATCAGCAAATATTCTAATCTGTCAACCTGTTAATTTGTCAATTCTTACGTTTTCAAACTTTCACCCCTTGTGTCTTTCCTTCAGCACCTCCATGACCTGCTCAATCCGGCACCCTTTGGCACTCAGCAAAACCAGAAAATGATACATCAGGTCGGCGGCTTCGTTTAAAAAGAGATCCCGGTTTTCGTCCTTGGCCTCGATGATCATTTCCACCGCTTCTTCCCCCACTTTCTGGGCAATTTTATTGATCCCTTTTTGGAACAGTTTCACAGTGTACGAATCTTCAGGCATTTCCATTTTGCGTGAATCAATCAGATCCTGAAGAACAATCAGAAAGTCAGCAG
>JAGDMB010000361.1 GCA_017860375.1 Bacteroidota bacterium
ACGCGAAGGATATCAGAACATCTTTTTACGCAGACGATTTCCTGTTTATCTCATTGACCAGCCTCGGAGAGGTGATGCCGGACGTAGTACTGTACCTGCCAGTATAGAACCAGTTCTTGATGAACAGCAATGGTTTGGAACTTTTCGCATCGGAATTTGGCCAAATTATTTCGAAGGGGTACAGTTTGCCCGTGACTCTGCTACGCTGGAACAATTTTTCAGGGCTATGACACCCAGCATTGGAACAATTGATATAGATGTGAATGTAAAAGCCGTTTCAGCGCTGTTTGATAAAATCGGCCCGGCTGTTCTGGTTACACATTCACATGCTGGTGGTATGGGCTGGCTTACTGCCATCAAGAATCAAAATATTAAAGGCATAGTTTCCTATGAGCCTGGAAGCGGATTTCTGTTTCCTGCAGGTGAAGTACCCGAACCCAAACCTAGTTCCGGTGGTATGCTAAATGCCGTAGGAGTGCCCATGGAAGATTTCATGAAGTTGACCCATATCCCCATAATTATTTACTATGGTGATAATATCCCTGATAAGCCAAATCCAAATCCCGGACAGGATGGCTGGCGTGTGCGGCTGGAAATGGCCAGGCTATGGAGAGATGCTGTAAATAAAAATGGTGGAGATGTTACGGTGGTGCACCTTCCTGAAATTGGAATAAAAGGAAATACCCATTTTCCTTTCTCTGATTTAAACAATGTTGAAATAGCCGACTTGCTTTCGGAATGGCTAAAGCAAAAAGGATTAGATAATTAAATTTAAAAAAAAGTAATGCAAAAAGTTAAATTTAATAACGGAATTGAAATGCCAATCCCTGGATTTGGTGGAAAATATAATAAATCGGTCGCCCAGGTAGTACTCCGTTGGTTGATTCAAAGAGGTGTAGTTGCTATTCCTAAATCGGTTCGAAAAGAAAGAATGGCAGAAAATTTCAATGTATTCGATTTTGAATTGAGTATTGAAGATTTGGAAAGAATTTCCACGCTCGATATGAAATCCAGTAGCTTTTTCGATCACCGTGACCCGGAAATTATCAAATGGATGGGCAGCACAAAGCTCGATTTATAATTATGGAGGAAATCAACAATGAAAAGAAAAATCAGAAGGCATATTTTAACATTCATGGTAATGACAACAAGCATTATTACCCTTGGTCAAACTAAAATTGATAATCCTTTTGGACTGGTTTACAATGATGCTATTGTAGAAAATTTACCAGGCAAGGTAAATATTCATCCGGTACGCTATAATCTGAATGGCATTGATATTGCTGCCAATGTTTATACTCCTGCAGATTATAACCCATCAAAAGGCTATCCTGCAATTGTGGTTGCACACCCCAACGGAGGTGTCAAAGAACAGGTAGCCGGATTGTACGCACAACGTTTGGCAGAAGCGGGTTATATCACCGTTGCTGCGGATGCCTCGTACCAGGGTGCCAGTGGCGGAGAGCCCCGAAATGTGGATAAACCAGCAAATCGTATCGAGGATATTAGAGGAATGGCAGATTATATTACACAGTATCCTGGAGTAAATGCAGAACATTTAGGCGTATTAGGCATATGTGGTGGAGGCGGTTATACATTAGCAGCTGCACAGACCGATAAACGCTTTAAAGCTGTGGCTACTTTAAGTATGTTTAATTCAGGTTTGGTAAGAAAAAACGGATTTAGGGATTCTCAGTTAGAAAGCATTCAGAAGCGATTGAAACAAGCATCTGATGCCCGGGCACAGGAGGCTGCCGGGGGGGAAGTTATTTACGCAGCCGATACTAAAATCACAGATGAAATGGCTGATAAAATGCCTTTTGATTTGTATCGTGAAGGACATTATTACTATGATGTTACCCATGCTCATCCAAATTCTACTTTCAGGTACACCATGAGCAGCTTGATTGATTTAATGGCCTTTGATGCAACTACCAATATGGCCTTAATCAATCAGCCCTTGTTGATGATGGCCGGGAGCAAGGCCGACACCTACTATATGACGGAGGATGCTTTTAAAAAGGCAACCGGAACCAGCGAAAAAAAATTATTCCTGATTGATGGTGCAACCCACATACAAACCTATTATGTTCCTGAGTATGTTAATCAGGGGATGGACCAACTGAAAGAATTCTTTGCTAAGTACTTGTAAGCAATTATTAATCGATTAAAAAGCAATATTATGAAAGATCTGCTATTGATATTGACTTTATATAGTAGCTGTAGTTTGTATGCTCAACAAACAAATGAAAACACAAGCAAGGAAGCACCAATAGTAAACATTGCTTCAGGAAAAATACGTGGGGTAACGGAAGGTGATGTTGCTGTTTTTAAAGGAATTCCCTATGCTGCTCCGCCCGTTGGCGAGTTTCGCTGGCGTCCTCCGCAACCGGTATCACCATGGGAAGGCGTTTATGATGCAAGCAGGTTTGGTCCTAATTGTGCGCAAGGCGGATGGGGTTCCGCTCCCGGAACAATTCAGGAAGGGTCATCGGAAGATTGTCTGTATCTTAATTTGTGGAAACCTGCCGACACTAAACTGGGTGCTGAGTTGCCGGTAATGGTGTGGATTCACGGTGGCGGTTTCACCGGAGGGTCAGGATCAGACCCGCAAATTTTTGGAGATCATTTTACGCGACAAGGCATCATTCTGGTTACCTTCAACTACCGTCTCGGGCGACTTGGCTTCTTTGCATTCCCGGCGCTAAGCAGAGAGCATCCCGAAGAGCCCAAAGGTAATTACGGGTACATGGATCAAATTGCAGCTCTCAAATGGTTACAGCAAAATATTGCTGCATTCGGGGGCAATCCGGACAATGTTACCATTTTTGGTTTCTCTGCCGGTGGCGTGTCGGTACATTCACTCATGACCATACCGTCTGCGAAAGGTCTTTTCCAAAAAGCAATCAATGAATCCGGCGGTGGAAGGGATGGTGTTCTTACCGGTAGGCCCATGAATAAAGAAAATGCAGATTCCCTTTACCCTGTTTCAGCCGAAACAATCGGAGTAAATTTTGCCCGTAAACAGGGTATAGAGGGGACAGATGCTGCCGCACTCGCCAGGCTGCGCGCCCTGAGCGTGGAGGAGATTGTAGACGGAGGTCAGGAAACCGATGGCCAGGGCGGTCCGCGAATTTATTCAGGCCCCATTCTCGATGGTAAACTGGTGGTAGAAACTGCTGAGAGTGCATACAAGGCTTGCAGGCAGGCAAAAGTTCCGCTCATTATAGGGAATTGTAGTGCCGAAATCGGTGGAAACTTTGTTGGTTCAAGCAGTTCTAAGGAAGAATTGTTTTCTCAGTTCGGCGATCTGGAGGGTGAGGCAAAAGCGGCCTATGATCCTTATGGAAACAAAGAGTTCACGGAAGTAATCACACTA
>JAGDMB010000069.1 GCA_017860375.1 Bacteroidota bacterium
GACAGAAATTATCAGGGACGAGGAAAATTTTCTCAAACCCGAAATCAAAGAACTGGAAGTTAAGGTGGTGGGCAAAATCGACCTTGACGCCATGAATCAGCGGACTCGTCCTCCCAAAAAATCAAAACAGCAAAAAGAGGAAGAACGAAAAGCCAAAATTGCGGCACGAAAGAAAGGAACGCCGGCGGAACCATCCGCTGAGGTGATGGATGATTTATCGGAAGGTGAAATTCCGGAAGGTATGGAAACGGAAGTTGATGTGATCCGGGCCACTGCAGATAAGCTTCCGGGACCTACCATTGTCGGCAAAATCAATTTGCTTCCTCCCGATCAGCGTAAAACCGATGACGACCTCGATGCCGGCAAAAAGAAAAAACGGCAGCGGATCAAAAAAGATACACACCGGGTTTCGGTTGAGTCCGGTCCGAATAAACCCATTGTTGAAGAAGATAAATTCGGAAAGAAGAAGAAGAAAAGAAAAGGTTTTCATACCGAAATAAGCGAAGAGGACGTTGATCGTCAGATCAAGGATACTTTTGCCCGGATGTTTTCCAAAGGGAAGTCAAAAGGATCAAAGCATCGCAAGGAGAAACGTGAAATAGCCAGCCAGCGTTTACTGCAGGAGGAAGAACAGAAAGAAAAAGATAAGAACATTATTAAGGTTACGGAATTTGTCAGTGTGAATGAACTGGCAAACCTTATGCATGTGCCCGTGGTTGAAGTCATATCTACTTGCATGAGCCTCGGGGTAATGGTTTCCATTAACCAGCGTCTCGATGCAGAAACCCTGGTGCTGGTCGCGGAAGAATTCAACTATGCGGTTGAATTTGTTACGGTTGAATTGCAGGAATCCATTCTCGAGGAAAAAGACAGTGAAAAAGACCTGGTCCCCAGGCCTCCCATTGTAACGGTAATGGGACATGTTGACCACGGTAAAACCAAATTGCTCGATTATATACGGAATTCGAATGTGATCGCCGGAGAAGCCGGTGGTATCACGCAGCATATCGGCGCTTACGGGGTTGAACTGGAAGGCGGCAGGGAGATCACTTTCCTGGATACACCGGGTCATGAGGCTTTTACAGCAATGCGCGCCCGGGGTGCTCAGATCACCGACGTTGCCATTATTGTGGTAGCCGCCGATGACGGTGTGATGCCCCAGACGCTTGAAGCCATTAACCACGCCCAGGCCGCCGGCGTGCCCATGGTATTCGCCATCAATAAAATTGACAAGCCGACAGCCAATCCTGAAAAAATCAAGCAAACCCTTGCCAATATGAATATCCTGCTGGAGGACTGGGGCGGAAAATATCAGTCACAGGAAATTTCTGCCAAAACAGGCCTTAATGTTTCCAACCTGCTTGATAAAGTGCTGCTTGAGGCTGAAATGCTGGAACTGAAAGCCAATCCGAAAAAAATGGCCTCCGGCACCGTAATTGAATCCTCCCTCGACAAAGGCCGTGGGTATATTGCCACCGTGCTGGTTCAGTCAGGCACCCTGCATGTGGGAGATATTATGCTGGCAGGTTACCATTCGGGTCGCGTAAAGGCCATGTACGATGAACGGGGAAAACGGATAGATGAAGCAGGTCCCTCATCCCCTGTGCTGGTTCTTGGTCTTACCGGAGCCCCGCAGGCTGGTGATAAATTCAATGTTCTTGAAAACGAAAAAGAAGCCAAGGATATCGCCAATAAACGCGAACAATTGCAGCGTGAACAAGGCCTCAGGACCCAGAAACATATTACGCTGGATGAAATCGGACGAAGAATTGCCATTGGCAGCTTCAAGGAACTGAACATCATTGTCAAGGGCGACGTGGATGGTTCGGTGGAAGCCCTGTCGGATTCGCTGATAAAACTCTCCACCGAGGAAATACAGGTGAATGTCATTCACAAGGCTGTGGGACAGATCTCGGAAGGCGATGTGCTTCTGGCTGCAGCATCCAATGCCATTGTGATCGGATTCCAGGTGCGTCCTTCCATGCAGGCCCGCAAACTGGCTGAAAAAGAAGAAATCGACATCCGTATTTATTCCATTATTTACAATGCCATCAACGAGATCAAATCAGCCATGGAGGGTATGCTTTCGCCTGAAATCAAAGAGGAAGTAACGGCAACACTTGAAATCATGGAAACTTTTAAAATTACCAAGGTTGGCACCATTGCCGGCTGTATGGTGAAGGAAGGCAAGATAAAAAGGAATTCAAAAATAAGGATTATCCGGGAAGGCATTGTGGTCCATTCCGGTGAACTTGCATCCCTCAAACGGTTTAAAGATGATGTGAAGGAAGTCGTCAGCGGGCAGGATTGCGGACTGAATATCGAAAATTACAACGATATTAAAACAGGCGATATCATCGAAGCTTACGAAACAACGGAAATCAAGAAAAAACTCTGAACTGACCTTTCACCTGCTGATCTTCCGCTAAACGATCTTATTTTTCAAAACCATGGTTGACCTGGAACAATATTCAGCCATGATCAAGGCCGAAGCCCTCAGGCTTGGTTTTGATGCCTGCGGGATTGCTCCTGCCGCCTCCCTGACGGAAGAAACAGACCGACTTACCCGGTGGCTTTCGGAAGGCTTTCACGGTTCAATGAAATACATGGAAAATCATGTGGAAAAGCGGAAAGATATCTCTCTGCTGGTCCCGGGCTCCGTATCCGTTATCGTTGTGTTGCTGAATTATTTTACCCGCGAGAAACAATTGGATCCCCTTGCTCCGGTCGTGTCAAAATATGCATTTGGAAAAGATTATCATCCGCTGATCCGGAAGAAACTTGCTTCCCTGCTGCACTATATAAATACGGCTATCGGGAAAACCAGTGGCCGTGGATTTACAGATTCCGCACCGGTTATGGATAAAGCATGGGGCGCCAGGGCCGGCACCGGATGGATCGGAAAGAATGCAAACCTGATTTCACCCCGCAGCGGATCTTTTGTGTTTATTGGGACCCTGGTGGTGGACCGGCACCTGCATTATGATCAGCCGCTGCATGACAGGTGCGGAAGCTGTACCAAATGCATGGATGCATGCCCTGTGAAAGCCATTGTCAAACCCTATGTGGTGGACGGAAGCCGGTGCATATCGTATTTCACCATCGAAAACAAAGGAGAGATCCCTTCCTCCTTCCGCGGAAAATTCATGAACCGCGTGTTTGGCTGCGATATCTGCCAGGATGTCTGCCCATGGAACCGGAAAGCAAAACCACATTCCATTAAAGAACTTTTGCCGCTGCCCGGCTTGATTGAAAAGAGCAAAGAGGAATGGTATCGTTTATCCGAGGAGGATTTCGTAGCTCAGTTTTCAGGATCGCCCCTGAAACGTCCCGGGTATAAGGGACTGATGCGTAACCTCCGGTTTCTGAAGGAACCATAATTGATGGCCCATATCAATGCGGTCTGCTCTCGTGTGCCCCTATATATTCCGTTGAGCAGGAAAGGATATTTCTTCATGCAATCATCTTATAATCACACACTTTACTGTTTGAATACCGTTTCCGGTCCTTAGCTGTATAAAATACAACCCTCCCGGAAATCCTGTTGCGTCAAAAGATAACCGGTATTCTCCGGGCTGAAGATCCTTATTGAAAAGCATTTCAACTGCCCGCCCGTAGCAATCGAGTACCTGAAGCTTTACCAGTGAATTGATAGGAAGCGAGAATGGAATTTCGGTGAAAGTCGTGAATGGGTTTGGATAATTCTGGAAAAGTTTTACTGCATTTGCGTCGGACTTCGGGACTTCGAATATTCCGGCCGGGGGATTATAATAACCGGTTGAATTTTCAATCGCACCGATATCAGGTGTTGTATTTGCAGGATTGGGCCTGGGATTACCATTCATATCAAAGATTGATGCATAGTGCCATGTTCCGTTTACTTCAATTGAATCAGTTCCATTGCTGATACAAGGTGAATTCTCAGTGAGTCGATAGTCGTCGGAAGAGGTATCTAAAAACAACGGATCGGATTCAATATTGAATTCATAGACTCCGGAATAGCTACCTTCATTGACGAAATTGCGGGCAAAACTTTTTTTACCGCTTTCGATATCACAAAAATGAAAATCAGGCTGAGAACTGCCTTGAAGATTGACTTGATTTCCGACGATTGCAGTATTCCCGAATATAATTGTATTAAAGAATTGAGGAGAACAATCGATTATACAAGCTGCACCCCCGTGACAAACCTGACTACCGGGCAGGTCGGCATAGTTATATACGATGGTATTATTGGTAAATACCGGATTGCTTTGATACAGGAGAAGCCCACCTCCACCGGCCGCATGATTTTTACATATCAGATTATTCCTGATTACCGGATTTGAACTCCAGGCTATGCAAATTCCACCTCCATGATTTCCGACTGCCCTGTTGCAGGTAATGATATTATTCTCAATAATAGGAGAACATGAAAGAATGCCAATAGCTCCACCCCCGTGAACAGCTAAGTTACCACTATTCATATTACAACTAAACAGGCAGTTTGATAGGTATAGTTTATTAAATCCTTTAACGAATAACGCACCTCCGCATCTGTCATAGTCATCTCCTGTATTCGCTTTTCCATATTTCAATGAACAATAAATAATTTTAGAAGAGTCGTTGGTATTGGAGGTGTCTCTAAACCGTATTCCATGCCAGCCAACTGATGTATCCTGGGCTGTAAAGGTAATCGTATCCTGAATCGTTCCAATTGCCAGCAACCTGCCCTGTACATTCAATTTGTAATGACCTGTAAAGACAACATTCACGCCCGGTTCAATAGTAAGTGTGGAGTCATTCGGAACAATAATCTCTCCATTAATATGATAAGGAGAATTGACTAATGTCCATGTACCACTCACATTTCCTGCAGGAACTTCTGTCGGGTTTTCGCCGATATGATCAAGTGCATCTGAAGGATAAGCAGGCGATGAAGCATAAGGAGAATTTGTAACCAAACTACACCGTGCATGAATTGTACTATATTTAATTAGTGCCAGTATTATTACTGCAGCACAAAACATTATCACTTTTTTTGTTTGCATGGGTTTAGAATTTTAATGTTATTCCTGCATCAAAATTCTATAAATAGAATGAATCCTAAGGGTATAGTGGTTTCAGAAGAAAGGAAAAATGGCATGCGTGTGAGGAGTATTGTCTCAAAAGAAAGTACTATTGTTTCACCGGGTGGTTTTCTGACCGGAAGTTGCTGGGTGTGATCCCGTTTTCTTTTATGAATGATTTGGTGAAGTAATTCGGATCCTTAAATCCTACATGATAGGCAATTTCTGCTATACTTATATCGGAGCTGATTAAAAGTTCCTTTGCCTTTTTAATCCGGTAATGGCGAATAAAATCGGTGGTGGATTTACCGGTAAGGGCGATGAATTTCCGGTGCAGTTGTGCCCGGCTGATACCCACATCGACACAGAGCCCATAAAGGTCATATTGCTCATCCTGGAAATTCTTACCGAGGGCTTCCATTATTTTCTGAAGGAATATTTCGTTTAAACCTTTGGGCTTTTCAATGCCGGTGGTTTTATACAGTATTTCACTGTATTTTGCTTTCAGCTTATGCCGGCCTTCAATAAGTTTGTTCAGCCGCACCTGAAGCTCTTTCTTATTGAAGGGTTTAACCAGGTATGCATCGGCCCCCTGTTCCAGCCCGATGATTTTTGAATCAATATCCGCCTTGGCAGTCAGCATAATGATAGGGATGTGATTGGTGCGAAAATCTTCCTTAAGCGTCCGGCATACCTCAAAGCCGTCTTTCTCGGGCATCATGACATCGCATACAATGATATCAGGCACGTTTTCCAGAGCCTTTTCAATGCCTTCGATTCCATTATTGGCTATCAGGATATGATAGGCATGGTTCAGAATAGAAACCAAATATTCAACCACATCGCGATTGTCCTCGATAACCAGCAGCAAAGGCAGTTCATTCGCTGTATTTTCCGTCACTTCCATTTCAGGCTGAAGAACGCTTTCAGGTTCTTCTTCCTGCAAACCTTGTTTCTTTTTAATGCCTTTATACGCAACCTGCCTTTTGGGTGCATGCTGAGTAACAGGAAGGCCCAGCATAAATTCTGTCCCCTGGTTCAGCTTGCTTTTTACCCTGATGGTCCCCTTAAGGAGCGTGATATATTCTTTTACCAGGGCAAGGCCTATCCCGGTGCCTTCCGCTTTCCGTGTGCTTTCATCGTCGGTCTGGTAAAACCTGTCGAAAATGAAGGACAGTTTGTTCTCATCAATTCCCACCCCGTTATCCCTGATATATATAATAAGGTTCCCCGTGGATTCTTTTACTCCGGTTGGTTCTGTTTCAACCTGAAAATAGACGTCACCGCCTTGATGAGTGAATTTTATTGCGTTTGATAGCAAATTGCCCAGGATCTCTTCAATGATATCCGGATCATAGTCCATGGTCAGTGAATCGATCTTCGACAGGAAGTGAAGCCGGACGTTTTTCTCTTCCGCAATACTGTGAAACGATTCCATGATATATCTGAGGTAGGGCAGAATATCCGATTGGATCCTATTGACAGGCATAGCCCCCGCTTCCATCTTCGAAAGATTCAGCATTTGATTCACCAGCCTGAGAAGTTTGCCGCCGTTGTTTTTAATCATTTTCATCTCTTTGCCGACCGTATCCCTGATTTTATCATTAATGGTATCGGCAATACCCAGGATAATGGTCAAAGGAGTACGAAATTCGTGCGTAATATTGGTGTAAAATTTTGACTTCGCAGCATGCAATTGTTTCAGCCTTTCTTCCTCCTGTTTCTTCAATTTGGCAATTTGGAGATTATAGATCAGCGATATAAAAAAGATCAATCCGACGGCACATGAAAATCGGAGCAATCCAAGGTAAAAACTGAGGTTGTCCAATAATCCCTGCTGCAAATTTGAATATTCATGGATTGTGGTTCCCCCGAGTATTAATGCAAGGTAATACAGGATTATGAATGCGGCCCTGCGGTAATTCGGAAAAGTCAGGGCATATATAGGCCCGACAAGCCCTACAACCTCAACTCCTGAAGAATGAAAAATGCCTCCATAAAAATAAGTCTTTATGGATGGAATTGTCACCAGCATTATTTGCAATATAAGGCCGTATATTTCGATATTCTTCCTGTGAAAATAAAATACAGTCAGCAAAAGGAGGAGCATGGAGAAATCAATAATGTCCAGGATTACAACCTTGCTGTTTCCTAAGGACAGGTTAAAAAGACCATCGCTGAAGTTAAAGAACAGAAAACAGGCAATGATGATCAGCCATATCTTTTTCCTCAGCAGGGTTTCTTTATCATCGCATGGGTAGAGTAAAAACCGGGTGGTCCATTGATTCATTATATTTAAAAAACCTTTTGCCATAAAACATCTTAGTCTATTCAAAATTATGAAATAATGATCAAAATAGAACTTCATAACGATTAAAAGCAAGGGTTGTGTCCGCATCTGGCGTTGGGCTGTTTGCTGAATTTCCGTTTGTCAATAAGAGCTTCTTCCAGACCAGGCAGGTTCAGTTTTAAAAGGATCCGGGAGTCCTTTTCTCCTTTGCATTGCAATCAAATACGGTCACCACTATCCTTCTTTCTTCCCGTGGCCCGTCAAATTCACACAGGAAAATATTCTGCCAGGTGGATAACCCTATCTTTCCGTTGATGATGGGTATTGTCTCTGAAGGGCCGATCAATCCCGATTTTAAATGGGCATCACCATTGCTGTCCTGGTGATCGTGTTCCCAAACTCCGCGGGGGACTAATTTCTTAAGAAGAGTTATGACATCGTTCTGAACCGATTCATCCCAGTTCTCCTGGATCATAATTGCAGCCGTTGCACCCTGCACATATACATTCACAAGACCCGTTTTTACCCCGGAGGCGGCAATACGGTCTCTTACCCGTTCCGTGATATCGTAAAGCCCGTTAGGATGGTCGGTCCGTATGACAATGGTTTCCTGCATGGTAGGAGGTGGTTTTTATTCCTGCTTAAAATACAAATAAGGATTTGAAATAAAATTGTTTTACGGGTTTTTATTTACCTTTAAAAATACTTTATATGACACGCTATTAAATATTCATTAAAAATGGATCCTTTCCGCACCATTGTTGAAGTTCAGCCTTCCGAAAAAAAAATAACCTATTCTTCTGCCCTGCTGTTCATGGGATCCTGTTTCTCCGATGCCATAGGTGAAAAACTGGAATCCCTGAAGTTTCAGGTCAGCACAAACCCTTTTGGCGTTCTTTTTAATCCGTCTTCCATTGCCGATAATCTGCGGATCCTTATGGAGAATAAGCCGTTTACCCCCGACCGGCTATATCGATACAAGGGACAGTGGATCAGTTTTAATCATTATACCGGGTATTCCCACCCCGACCAAAAAATATGCCTCGAACAAATCAACCGCAGCCTGGCATCCTCGGCTTCCCATTTGAAGAAGGCAGCTTTCCTTTTCCTGACCTTTGGAACAGCCTGGGTATACCGGTTCAATGAAACCGGTGTCATTGCCGCCAACTGCCATAAATTGCCTTCTGCTTCCTTTACCCGGTTCCTGCTTGAACCTGATGAGATCATCCGCACGTACAACACCCTCTTGCAGGAAATCCGGAATATCAATCCGGAACTTACGGTAGTTTTTACGCTGAGCCCTGTCAGACATTGGAAAGACGGCGCCGTAAACAACCAGAAAAGCAAATCAATCCTTCATTATGCAATCGATACGATTGCAGACCAGAATCCAGGGGTTCATTATTTCCCGGCTTATGAAATCTTTATGGACGAACTGCGCGATTACAGGTTCTATGGCCGTGATATGCTCCACCCTTCCGAATCAGGAGTCGATTACATCTGGGATAGGTTCCTGGAAACCTACATGGATGCAGATACGCTTCCTCTGATGAAGGAGGTTCAATCCCTTATTAAAACCGCCGGCCACCGGCCGGTTAATCCCGATGATCCTTCCCATCAAATTTTTCTGCAGACTTCCGTTGCCGCCATGCAACGCCTGTCTGAAATGCATCCTTTCCTTGATTTCAGCCCTGAAATAAAAAAGCTGGAAAAACAAGGAATCGGAAGTGGAGACAATTTTGTTTAAGATTTTAATAAATCTATTGAACAATTTTATCAGTACTTTTGTTACTTATTCAACTTTGACCAATGAATTTGAAATTTTAAAGGATGCTATGAAAACCAAA
>JAGDMB010000362.1 GCA_017860375.1 Bacteroidota bacterium
TGCCTGTTTTTTTCATCCCTTCTCTTTCGTTCTTCAATAGTTTCATCCCAAACCCTTAAAATACTGGCACTGGGAAATTCCATTACCTGGGGGACCAATGTTTCACCCGATCCAAATGCGGGTACCAATACTTCATACCGGTATAAGCTGTATCAACTGCTTACCCAGGCCGGATATAGCATCGATTTCATTGGTAGCCGTTCTTCCGGGTACAATGTATTCCCGGATGCCCAGCATTGCGGAATTCCCGGTATCCAGGATGATCACCTGGCTTCTATCCTTGAAACAGGCTATAATCCTCACTGGTCCTATAATAATTATGAAACAGCCGGACCCTATCTCAATTATTATCCCGCCGATGTTATTCTGCTGGAAATCGGAACCAATGATGTTATGGCTGGTGATGTATATGAAATAAGCAATGAAATGAACCGGATCTTTAATGCCGTTGATGCTTATGAAACAAGCTCAGGCAAACCCGTTCTTGTTTTTGTCGGAAAAATAATCAGTACCAAAACGGGTACCGGTTCATGCAGCGCGGATGCACTGGTAAACACGTATAATGCCAACCTGACCTCCATTGTCAACAGCAGGATAAGTGGCGGTGATAAACTGGTGATGGTGGACCTGCAATGCGGTGCAGGGATCGATTATTCCGCCGATATGCTCGATACCTATCATCCCAATCCATCGGGTTACCAGAAAATGGGGCAGACCTGGTTCAATAGCATTGACAGTTATAATTCAGCGCCCAATGTAAGCGATATCCCAAACCAGTCAAAAGCCGAAGGCACTGCTTTTTCTTCTATTAGCCTTGATAACTATGTTTCGGACAATGAAACCGCTGACGCCAGTATTACCTGGAGTTACACCCCGGCAAGTCCGCAATATGTAAATATATCCATTTCCAACCGGGTCGCAACCATAACCCCTAAAGACGCCAATTGGAACGGCAGTGAGACCATCACCTTCGTCGCCAATGACAATGGTTATGTTGTTGCAGGTCTCAGAAAATTTGACAGCGATCCTGTAACCTTTACCATAACGGCAGTAAATGATCCGCCTGTAATTCTTTCACAGGCAGTCAGCCTGTCAGTGAACGAAGACAATTATATCGACCTTGTAATCAGTAATTTAAACGTTCAGGATGTGGATAACACCCTGGCCCAGCTCACCCTTATAACCCAGTCGGGTACAAATTATACCTTCAGCGGAAACCGGATTTATCCGGCACATAATTATTTCGGCAATATTAAAGTGAATGTGGTTGTCAGTGACGGACAGTCACTTAGCAATGTGTTCCAGGTGTCGGTCGATGTCATTTCGGTTAATGATGCCCCTTCCATCACCCTTCCGGAGAATCGCACCGCTTATGAAAACATTCTCTATTCAGAAACTTTTCAGGTTCAGGATGTGGATGCGGGTGATGTGGTTACCCTTACTCCGGTAACAAAACCATCATGGCTTAATTACAATTCATCCACACGCACCTTGTATGGAACACCGGGATCAGCCAATATAGGAAACCACCCTGTCACCATGAGGGCAAGTGACGGAAAGGCAACGGTTGATTCCTCCCTGATCATAACCGTCATTAACGTAAATCGTCCTCCTGTGATTACGTCAACCCCCATAACCAAGGCGGATGATTACCGGTTATACTCCTACACGATTGCAGCCACGGATCCGGATAACGATGAAGTGACATTTACTCCGCTTTCCATACCCTCATGGGCAACATTTAATACAGGTTCAGGACTGCTGTCAGGCACGCCAAGGTATTTCGATATCGGGACCTTTGAGGTAAGCATCCAAGCATCGGACGGATATGAAGATACTACCCAGAATTTCAGCATTAGCGTAGCCAATACCAATGACAAACCTTTTTTCGTTTCTCAGCCGGACACCTTTATCCGGTTATATAACCAATACTCTTACAGCATCGAAGTGGCGGATGTGGACGAGGATGATGAACTGACCGTTTCGGTTGTCACCATTCCATCGTGGATGACCTATTTCGACCAGGCAGGTATTCTTATTGGCCGACCGGCAGACTCAGATCTTGGCAAGGCACTGGTTGCCATTGAAGTATCCGATGGCAAAGCGGTGACCGAACAGATCTTTTATATTACCGTGGCACCCTTTACCGGGATCGGCGATGCAGATCAAAACAGCGGTATTCTTGTTTATCCCAATCCAGCCACTACCAGTTTTTCAGTCCTGTCTCCCTGGGATAATTTAAAATCGTTGCGACTCTATAACGTAAATGGACAGAGCGTTTACTACCGCGAATTCTCAACCTGCATCAGGGAAGTGCAGATAAACGATCATGTCCTTCCTCCCGGCATTTACTTTTACAGGGCTGTAACCCATTCGGCATCCTTCAATGGGAAAATTATCCTGGAGTAAAGGGGACTTCTAACCACAAAGGACGCTATGAAACTCAAAGATAGAATAAAACCGACCGGTTGAACTCTTTTGAGATAACCATATCCTTTGAACAGGATGCCGTAACAGGAGGGCTACTATCTGCATGAATTTCGTCAATAATGACCACTGGCCAGATTTCATGAAACATTCGCCAAAGAAAGAACGGTATTCATGTAATTTGTCAAAAAAAAGTTGATAAAATGGATAACCTTTGTCTGCGTTTTTTGGTATATAATTTTACATTAAATGTGTAAAGAATTAATACATGCTTTTTAATTCACTTGAATTCCTGATTTTCTTCCCGCTTGTCGTTGCACTCTATTTCTTTATACCTCACCGGTATCGCTGGGTGTTGCTTCTGGGGGCAAGCTGTTATTTCTACATGGTGTTTGTGCCTGTTTACATACTAATCCTTGGTTTTACTATTGTCATTGACTATTTCGCAGGAAGACTCCTCGAAAATACACAGGGACGTACACGTAAAATCTGGCTTATCGCCAGTATCATTGCGAACGTGGGAGTGCTGGCATTTTTTAAATATTATAACTTCCTGAACGAAAATCTGACGACTCTTCTCAAAGGAATTTCGATCCAAAATCCTGTTCCTTACCTGTCCATCCTGCTGCCCATCGGTTTATCGTTTCATACCTTTCAGGCCATGAGTTATACCATCGAGGTATACCGCGGTCATCAGAAAGCGGAAAGGCATTTTGGTATCTATGCCCTGTATGTGATGTTTTTCCCCCAGTTAGTGGCTGGTCCTATCGAACGGCCCCAGAACATGCTGCACCAGTTTCATGAAAGACATTATTTTGATTATCAACGTGTTGCTGAAGGCATCAAGCATATAATCTGGGGTTTATTTAAAAAGGTTGTCATTGCCGACCGTCTTTCCGAATACGTGAATATTGTGTATAACAATCCGACCGATTTTCAGGGGCA
>JAGDMB010000070.1 GCA_017860375.1 Bacteroidota bacterium
CACAAAATCGTTCAGGAATCCGGTAAATTTGCCTTTGTAGGAAACTGTACCCAGTTTGGCAAGCCTTTCCGGCAGGGTGATTCTTTTGCCACCCGGCAGTTGAAACACGGCAACGTCTTCCACCGATGTACGGAATTCCCTGAAGTCCGCAAAAATAAAGGCCTCTTTAAAATCAGGCAGTCCGTTGATATTGAATTCACCCTGTATAACGGAAGAATTTCCGAATTGTATGGCAATGTCTTTCACTTTCATATTCCCTACCGTGCCTTTTGTCCGGCCTGAAAAGCGAACCACCTGGTCTGTCCCCTGAAATACCGGTGCGAAATACCCCAGGTCAGCAAGGTTCAGGGATGCGTTTTTCAGATCCACCAGCAGGGTGACCTTCTCAAAAAAGCCGCCTTCCGAGAAATCCTGAAAACTGTTGAAAAGAAGCTGGACTCCGGGTCCGTGCAGATCGGAAACCGGGGTAATAACTTCAAGGTCAAGAAACTTTAAGAACCCCTGATTCAGGCGGAATTCACTACGGAATTCTGTCACCCTGAAACCGCTTGCTTCTGTGAAGGACAACGACTTAATAAGGAAAGTCGTCGAGTCCTTGCCGGGCCTGAAATTATGCAGGGCAGCATTCACATGGTACAAACGCAGATCCGTAAAATTAATCCCTCCGCTATTCTCTTCGAATGGAAAAAGCTGCAGTCGGAAACGGCTGTCATTTAGCCTGATATTATTAAATACAATAGACCAGCCGGGTTTGGAAACGCTGTCTTTGCTGCTGATCTTTTCAAGAATGAAATCGATGTTCATCGTGCTTAAAGAATCAGAGGCCAAACGGAAATAAGCGTCGTTCAGGTTCACCGCATTGACTTTTATGATTTTTTTCAAGGGATTGATTTTGCTGACGCCAATGGTGGCACTTTTGGCGTAGATCAGAGTATCCCCGGACAGGTCCTCAAGGCAGATGTTTCGTAACCGCAAACGGTAGGGGAAAGCCAGGTCAACTTCGCCCACGGTAAAAGGGGTTCCCAGTTTTTCCGAAACGACAGCCATAATGCGGTCGGTAAGGCGGTTCTGGATTCCCTTGTGTTGCAGCAATACATATCCGCCTGCCAGGATGACAAACAGCAGAAACAGCAAAAGCACCCCTATTTTGAATAACTTTTTGATAACTTTGCGCGCAAGGTTAGGAATACAACGTTTCGAGAGCAAATTTAATTATTCATGCGAATTATAGCACAACAAAATGGGGACCACTATTCTGGGAATTGAATCTTCCTGTGATGACACAGCCGCCGCGGTGGTCGAGGATGGCTATATACTTTCCAATGTCGTTGCCAATCAGCAGGTGCACAAGCAATACGGCGGTGTGGTTCCCGAACTGGCCTCACGGGCACACCAGCAAAATATCATACCGGTTGTAGACATGGCCATGGCGGACGCGGGAAAAAAACTCAGCGACCTGAGCGCGGTTGCCTATACCAGGGGGCCTGGATTAATTGGCGCTCTGCTGGTGGGATCCTCCTTTTCAAAAGGACTTTCCCTCGCACTGAACATTCCCCTTATCGATGTAAATCATTTGCAGGCACATATTCTTGCTTTATTCCTCCGGCGCAAAGAAGACCAGAGTCCGGCTCCTCCCTTTCCCTTTCTTTGTCTTCTGGTTTCAGGAGGACATACACAGCTTGTGGTGGTGAAACGACATCTCGAAATGGAAATCATCGGACAGACCATTGATGATGCAGCCGGAGAGGCTTTCGACAAATGCGCCAAGGTCATGGATCTTCCCTATCCCGGCGGACCTCTGATCGATTCCTATGCCCGCGAAGGCAATCCCCGCGCATTTGCTTTCGCAAAGCCGGTTGTGAAAGGACACGACTTCAGCTTCAGCGGACTTAAAACATCGTTTTTATATTTCCTCAGGGACCGGATCAGGCAGGAACCGGATTTTCTTGAGAAGAACATGAAAGACCTCTGCGCATCGCTTCAGCAGGCTATTGTTGATATTCTGATTTCCAAACTCCGCAGGGCTTCCGAAGAAACCGGCATTGCGGAAATTGCTCTTGCCGGAGGTGTTTCAGCCAATTCAGGCCTTCGGGAGACACTGATCACGGTGGGCCGGAAATACCATTGGAACCTGTATATCCCGGAAATACAGTACGCCACTGATAATGCAGCCATGATTGCCATTGCGGGATACCATAAATACCTGCAGCAGCAGTTTTCTTCCCATGCCATAACACCCGTTGCGCGTTTTGATGAGCTGTAAAACAAAAGATGCAATACAGGGATGCAATGGATGCAGCTATAAAATAAGAAATCAGGGTCTTTTCGGGCGTGTGCCTTTGCTGTTTTTTGTTAGGAAAGTTTTCATAACTTACACCCCATTGTTAATTAATTATTTAAAATAAATTTGTTATTATTGTTATAAATTTAGCACGTGAGTAACTTTTCTTATGAACACGGCGTATAGATAGTGCCATGCCGTTTATAATGGATGCCGCATAATATGGATAACCTGCTGATAGAAAGCACAAAAAAAACTCCCGAAGTCTCTTTCAATAAAGATGGCAGGTTGCGTATTAGCGGAAGGTCTATTCCCGAAGATGCCACAAAATTCTACGATGACCTGTTTGAGTGGGTTTATTATTACTGCCAGAATCCTTCCGAATCTACCGTGGTGGACATTGCACTGGAATATTTCAACAGCGGTTCCTCCAAAGCCCTGCTGCACATTCTTAGGGCCCTTGTTGATACCTCCAAACATGGGCACAAAATCACCATCAACTGGTATTACGAGGAAGGCGATGATGATATCATGGAAAGGGGGGAGTATTATGAATCCATCCTGGAAATACCCTTCAACTTTATTGAAACGGACTAGAGTATTTGTTGATTGGTTGATTGGTTGATTGGTTGATTTGTGATCCATTCCCGGAAACTCCAATCCTCCGCAAGTTCACCGTATGTCATCCGGAAAAATTCCTGCTGGATCCGCCTTGTCACCGGCCCCGGCCGTCCATCCCTTAGGATTGCATTTTCAATCTGAACTACCGGCATGACCTCGTTGCCCGTACCCGAAATAAAGAATTCGTCGAAGTTCCGGAAATCGTCCGCCCGCATGGGTTCCTCCCGGACCTGAATTCCCAGCATTCCGCATAGTTGCAGGATTACCTTTTTTGTGATTCCCGGTAAGATATAATTCGAATCGGGATGGGTGTACAACGCACCGTCTTTTATGCCAAAAATGTTGGAATGAGCGCATTCGGTAAAGAAGCCGTCACGGATAAAAAAACATTCCTCGGCGCCGTTCTCGGCAGCCTCCTGGATCATCAGCACGTTGGGCAGCAGCATGATGGATTTTATATCACACCGGTGCCAGCGGATGTCTTCGCGAAGAATTACCCTGATGCCGTGATCAAGCTGAGGGATGAACGGAGGCATGGGAAAGGCATTCATATACACCGTCGGACCGGTTTCCTCACCGGGGAACCGGTGCATACGGGGACTTGCACCGCGTGTGATCTGAAGGTAAATTCCGGCATACTCCTTTTCCATCGTATTCACCTGAAGCAACTCATTTCCCGCGCTCTCCAGCTGGTCAAATCCGCTATACCGTATCCGGGTTTCGGAAATGCTGCGCTTCAGGCGCAGGATGTGATCGGTGAAACAAAATGCCCGACCCCTGTAATATTTGATCACTTCGTAGACGCCGTCGGCAAAGTGAAAGCCCCGGTCATCGGGGGAAATGCACGCTTTTTCACGGGGAATGAAAGCCCCGTTTAAATAGATAATCGGACCCATGGTTTAACAGGATTTTCTGTTTCTGTATCAAATTGTAAATACAATATTATTAATTTTGTATACACCATAAAGTGAAATTATGAAATGCCTGTTCGGTACAACCCTAATGCTGATCGCCATGCAAAACAATTTTGCTGAAAATCCGGTTATCAAGGACAAAATTGCCACTTCAAAAGGAGAGCTGACCGTTGCTTTTATCGGCCATGCCAGCCTGATGTTCGAAATCAATGCCCTTGTTATCCATGTCGATCCGGTTTCGGATGAAGGAGATTATTCGCTTCTTCCCAAAGCCGATATTGTGCTGGTCACCCACCATCACGGTGACCATTTTGATGCGGAAGCCCTGCAAAAGATCATGAAAAAGGACACGAAGGTTTTCCTGACCCAAAAATGCCCCTGGTCTTCCGCCATTGGCAGTTCCGTGGTGATGAAGAACGGGGATGTGCAGGAGGCATCCGGGTTCAGAATAGAGGCCGTTCCCGCGTATAATATTCAGCATATGCGGTCTCCCAACAATCCCTTCCACCCGAAAGGGGAGGGGAATGGCTATATTCTTACCATAGGGGACAAACGTATTTATATCGCCGGCGATACCGAGAATACACCCGAAATGAAAGCGCTGAGAAATATCGATATTGCCTTCCTGCCGATGAACCTGCCCTACACCATGACGCCCGAAATGGTTGCCGATGCCGTGAGGGCATTCAAACCGGCCATCCTGTATCCCTATCATTTTGGCTCAACGGATACAGGCATTCTGGTGAAACTGCTCCAAAACTCACCGGAAACCGAAGTGCGGATCAGGGATATGAAATAACCTGTGCTGCAATATTTTCAGGACATCCGAAACATTAAGATGGATGAATGGTCGATACCATGATTTCTACATTTTATAAAATATTTTACAGAAAAAATATTTATCTTTATTGCCTTTAACAGAAAAATGGACTATTTTCACAGGATTATTCATCAAAAAGCCGATAATTACTTAATTTATTAACTAATTAAACATTACACTATGAAAAAACTATTACTGTTACTTTTGTGTGCGCTTCTCTTAGCCCCTGCTGTCAAAAGCCAGGAATTGATAAAGGGTGGCAACATGGAGGACCCGACGGCCTGGAATGTCTATTGGGGAACCAATGGCAACGATACAGGTGACTTTGAATTCAATTACACCACTGATGTTCCTGCAGCCGGAAGTGGCGGATGCTATCGCGTCAAGGGAGCCGGACAGGCAGCCAACATGCTGTGGCAGCCGGTAAAGCTGCTCCCGGGTCACAGATATATGTTAACGGGTGCCTATAAGTATATTGCAGATACCGCAGTCAATGTTTGGGTGGAGTATTTCATTACCCGGGTTAAACCAACCGGTGGCGAGATTTCTACCGCCATAGGGTATTCCCTGAATACGTGGATGTGGGCTGATGCAGTGAATCTTGACGGTACTTTCCAGGATGATTTCACACTGGCAAATACCCAATCAAAAGTGATCCAGATCCCTGATACTACCACACAAATTGAATGGTATATTGCGCTTAAGGCCGGATGCTGGAATAACAACGATGAAGATGAGCCCCATTTCGAATTGCTGTTTGATGAATTAAGCATGGTTGACCTGAGCCAGGGTGAACTTGCAAAGGGCGGCAACATGGAAGATCCGACCGCCTGGAACGCTTACTGGAATACCTTCGATGCAGTCGATACAGGTACATATGAATTCAATTATACCACTGACGTTCCCTCAGCCGGTGAAGGCGGATGCTACCGCGTAACGGCAGCCGGACAGGCGGCCAACATGTTGTGGCAGCCGGTAAAAATTCTCCCGGGTCACAAGTATTCATTAACCGGTGCGTATAAATATCTTGCCGATACTGCAGTCAATGTATGGGTAGAATTATTCATTACCCGTATCAAACCGAATGGCAGGAATGATACTGTTTCCGGTGAAATCGTTACCGCTATGGGTTACGGCATGAACACCTGGATGGCTCCTGATAATGTCAATTTTGACGGTACTTTCCAGGAGGATTTCCCAAAAGCCGGAGGGGTTACTGGGGTGATCCAGATTCCGGATACGGTAACACAAACGGAATGGTATCTTGCATTTAAAGCCGGATGCTGGAATGCTGCAGGTGATACACTCCCTGTGTACGATGTGGCGATTGATGAAATAAGCCTCATTGATCTTTCTCTTGTAAGTGAAGGAGGCAATATGGAAGATCCTTCCAAATGGAATGTGTACTGGAATACCTTCGACGCAGTCGATACAGGTACATACGAATTCAATTACACAGCCGATGTTCCCACAGCCGGGGAAGGCGGATGCTACCGCGTAACGGCAGCCGGACAGGCAGCCAACATGCTGTGGCAACCGGTTACCATTGTCCCGGGTCACCAGTATAAATTAGAGGGTGCGTATAAATATCTTGCCGATACCGCAGTCAATGTATGGGTTGAGTATTTCATTACCCGTATCAAACCTCTTGGTGGAGGTGGTTCTGTTTCCGGTGAAATAGCTACGGGTATGGGCTGGTCCCTGAATACCTGGATGGCTCCTGATAATGTTAATTTTGACGGCACTTTCCAGGATGATTTTGCCCTTGCAAATGTTCCGAAACCCGTATTCCTGGTTCCTGACACGGTAACACAAACGGAATGGTATCTTTGTATGAAAGCCGGATGCTGGAATGCTGCAGGCGATACAGCCCCTGTATACGACCTGACCTTTGACGAGATGTACATGTATGACCTCGGTGCTCCGCAGGTGCTCGTTCTGCCGATAGCCAACATCGTTTTCGGTAGTGTTGATTCCCCCGAAGATTATACCGGCCAGGTTACGCTGTCGTGGGATTCCGATTCCCTGTATATGGTCTATGATGTGGTGGATGACAGCATCGTAAATATGGGTGCCAGCTATCAGGTGGATAACCTTGAGATCTATCTGGATATGGACAACTCAAAGAATATTCACTGGCCGCGCAATGGCGGTTGGCTGAAACCGGTTGATGATGCCTATGATACCAATGATTATCAATTGAGACTTGTTCCGGATGTGGCATTCGTAACAAATAACACGGCAAAACCTGGCATAGCCATAAGTGATACCCTGGTGAATCAGGTTTATACGAGAACCGAGAATGGCTATCAATTTGTTCTCAATGTTTCCTGGGATGGCTTAATGAGTGGATTTACACCCGCTGCGGGTACGGTAATCGGTTTTGATGTGCTGTTGAGCGATAATGATGCAGTCGCTTCTGACGCCAACCGCAACCAGATTACGTGGAATTCACCCACTATGTATCCCTATAATGATCCGTCGCTGTTTGGTGAACTTAAATTTGTCGGATCCGGATCGGGCTATTTTGAAGTCATCCCCGATAATGTAAAACCGACTGCTCCTGCCACGGTTACCGCTACGCTCGATGGCGCGGATGTTGTGGTTGCATGGGATGCTTCCACCGATAACAGGGTGGTTCAGAACTACATAGTCTACTCGAAAACGACTGTGCTGGATACCGTGCTTGCAAAAGAAACCGGCAATTCCTATAAAGCTACCGGATTAACAGTGGGCAGCAAATACACCTTTGGTGTGGCTGCCGTGGATGTATACGGAAATAAATCAGCCAAGACCAGTGCAGCAGAAATTGAAATACCGGTTGGTATTGAAGAACTTGCTGCTTCCGGAATGATGGTGTATCCGAACCCGTCCAACGGTTTGTTCAATATCACAAGCGAAGGCGATGCCACTGTTACTTTCGAAGTTTATAACATCACGGGAGGTCTTGTTGCTTCGTCCGTATTCACGCATGCCACAACGCTTGACCTTTCCAAATTCAGCAGGGGAGTTTACTTCCTCCACCTGAATGCGGAAGGCAAAACGGCAATTACTAAACTTATTGTTGAGTAAGTTCAGGACATCCGTTCTGTAAGATTAAGAAGAGCCCCGTCACACCGACGGGGCTTTTTTTTTGTGTGCCGGAGATGGGATCAATCTATTTGTACGAATGTGAAATATGCATATAATTATGAATCTGCCAGGAAGCATCAAATTGGCCGAATAATTTTTATCTTTGCACCTCGTTTAAAAAAAAGCAGATGATAAAAATTTCATTTCCGGATCAATCGGTCAGGGAGTACGAATCGGGCATCACCGCACTGGAAATAGCCACGCGCATAAGTCATGGTCTGGCAAAAGAAGTCGTTTCGGCAACCGTTAACGGGGATTTGTGGGATATTACCCGGCCCATCACTGCAGATGCCTCCATAAAACTGCACAAGTTTGAAGATCCCGAAGGCAAGCACGCTTTCTGGCATTCTTCGGCGCATCTGATGGCAGAAGCATTGGAGGCCTTGTATCCCGGCACAAAATTCGGCATCGGCCCTGCCATTGAGAACGGATTCTACTATGATGTCGATCCGGGCAACGGGGCCGTGATCACCGAGGCCGACCTGCCGAAGATCGAAGAAAAAATGGCCGAGCTTGCACGGAGAAATTCTTCCTATACCCGTCAGGATATCAGCAAAAAAGACGCACTGGAGTATTTTACCCGCAAAGGGGATGAATACAAGGTGGAACTGATCGGTGAACTGGAAGACGGAACCATCACCCTTTACAAACACGGAGATTTTACCGACCTGTGCCGGGGCCCTCATCTTC
The DNA here is from genome assembly GCA_017860375.1 of Bacteroidota bacterium. Classification (GTDB taxonomy): domain Bacteria; phylum Bacteroidota; class Bacteroidia; order Bacteroidales; family UBA10428; genus UBA5072. The sequence goes on from JAGDMB010000070.1 coordinate 8,459, forward strand.
CGGAAACGGGATACATTAAAGCCATAAAATTAACAAGCGTTGCCGGAGCCTATTGGCGTGGGGATGAGAAACGGAGACAGCTCACGCGCATATACGGCATTACCTTTCCGAAAAAGCAGATGCTGGATGATTACCTGACTATGCTGGAGCAGGCAAAGGCCCGCGATCACAGGAAAATAGGAAAAGACCTGGAGCTTTTCACCTTTTCGCAAAAGGTAGGGCAGGGATTGCCGTTGTGGCTGCCAAAGGGTGCCTTGCTGCGGGAAAGGCTCGAGAACTTTCTGCGAAAGATACAGGTGAAATACGGGTATCTGCCGGTAATCACCCCGCATATCGGACAAAAGGAACTGTATGTAACTTCGGGACACTGGGAAAAATACGGAAAAGACTCCTTCAAACCGATCCATACACCGGCCGAAGGAGAGGAATTTCTTCTGAAACCCATGAACTGTCCCCATCATTGTGAGATCTACAAGAGCAAACCAAGGTCATACAAAGACCTGCCCATCCGTTTTGCTGAATTCGGCACGGTATACCGCTATGAACAAAGCGGCGAACTGCACGGACTCACCCGCGTAAGGGGATTTACCCAGGATGATGCCCACCTTTTCTGCCGCCCCGATCAGCTGAAAGATGAATTCAAGAAAGTGATCGATATCGTGTTTACCGTATTCCGGGCATTCGACTTCCAGGAATTTACCAGCCAGATCTCCCT
>JAGDMB010000363.1 GCA_017860375.1 Bacteroidota bacterium
TTGCAAACCCACGAAGAAGAATCGCTATTTGCCAATTCGATATTTCCCAGCCGGTTTAAAAACTGGTAGGAATAAAATACCGGCTTGTTGATCCCCTGGATGGTCAGCATTCCGAAACCTCCGTGAAAAGGTGTAAAGCGGGGAGCGGATTCTTCAAAAATATCGGTAAAAACCCAGTATGACATGGAATTGGCTGCATCGCCGACTTGTTTAAGTTTGCACAACACATAGGCTGCTTCATGATAGCTGTCATGAACCGGATCAAAGGGAGTATACGATGCACTCCATTCGGTATAATGAAGTTCTAAGTCTGGTTTGGAGGAATGGGTTATTTCATTGCGTGATTGAAGCACATCTCCGCTGACGCTCGTTGGTGATGCGTCGAGTATCGTGCCTGAATTGCCATATTCATCGAGAAAACCCTGTCTTACTCCATAGGAATGCGTACTGATAAAATCGATCGGAAGGTTATTGTTGGTACAAAAATCGATCATCTCGCTTTCCCAGGCAGCCCCTGCAGTGGCAGGCCCACCAACACGATAGGCCGGATTGACGCTTTTTATGGCATTCACGCTATATTGGTATAATTTGAAATACTCTTCCTGGGTACCGGACCAAAAACCATCCAGGTTGGGTTCGTTCCAAACTTCAAAATACCAGGTTTTTACCTCATCAGCGCCATACCGTTCAGTGAAATGCACGGTAAGATTGCGGATTAATGCGCCCCATTTTTCATAATCCTTGGGTGGGGTGACATTTCCCCGCCACCAAAAGATCGTTTTATCGCCACTTGCCATTGCGGCAGGCATAAAACCCAATTCAACAAAGGGCTTTATACCAATACTATGCAAATAATCAAACAATACATCGATGTACATGTAGTTGTATTCGGGTTTCCCGTCTTTATCTTCTTTATAGACTCCCATGTCATCCGTTAACAGCCCGTGCATGCGTAGGTACTTGAAACCGCATTCTTTTTTTACATAGGCAAGCTGATGCTGCCAGTCGGCCCTGAGACCTTCATTGGCCCTTCCGGCACCGACACATTCCTTAAACATGGTATTCAACGGTCCTTTTATCACATTAAAATCAACGTTAATTACCCTATTGTCGGGTATCCCTGGTTTCTTGTTTGTTTTGCTTTGAGCACATGCATAACCTGATATCAGGCAAGAAAGCAAGAGTAAAGAAAGACGATTCATTTTATTGGTTTTAAATTAATTTAAAATAGAAACCGACCTGCAATAATAATTAATTCTATTTCCTGCATCTCGAAATTACGATCTAAAACGCATGCAATACTTCGATAAATAATTACGATTGACTGATAATTATATTTGCTAACCAAACAAAGTTGAGGTTAATCAAGGTCCGAAAAAGAGGTCCGGACCTTGATCCCTGTTACATAATAATACCGGAAACACTTTAATGCGTCGCTGAATTGCTGGCTGCGCTTTCCCAATAATCGCTTTGTTTTAAAGTGTTGTTGGAAAGGTCTACCTGTGTTTGGGGTATTTTCAAAAATCCATCAAATCCTTTATCGGATGGAAAAGAAACGGGAAACTCGTCCAATTGAAAGCTGTTGGCATCTATGGCTGCCTTTGCCACATCCAGCCCTTGTCTTAATAAATCGTAATAACGCAATCCTTCCAAAGCAAATTCAAATCGTCTTTCTTCCATGATATCCTGAATCGTTAAAGAAGTTTTTTCATGAGCATTATCCTGAAATGCCCTGTTTCTAACCATGTTGAAATATTCAACATCTTTGCCGTCACCCAAATGCAATTCAGCCGCCATCAATAAGACGTCTGCATAACGGAGAATGGTCAGATCCTGAAAATTATCAATCATAAAATTGCCTCCATATCCTTCAGTAACCGTCTGACTTTCAGAATTGGCCCTTGCACAATATTTCTTCCACCCGAATCCGGTATATTGTCTCTGGTCAGAAACATCGTATACACCCGGTCCCAGAAATTCTTCCCAATTGACTATATTGGCATCCCTTCGTGTATCGGCTGTATCGTATGCATAATATATACTGGGATTTACAGGAAAAATTCCCCATCCCTTTGCATAGGGTACATAGGTTTTATTCCGGGGGCCCACCATAACCTGCCAACGGTTACCATCATTGATATTCCAATCACTGTGTCCAAGGTATGTGTATTTAATTGCAAAGAGGATTTCAATATTGTCCTTGTTGTACTCATTGTTTTCAGTTAACTCCCATAAATCGGAGTAATCTGGCAATAATGCAAAACCACCATTTGCAATTATGTCATCCAGATAAGCAGTTATCTGAGATTTTGTCACTATTCCGGCAATATCCGATTTTTTATAATAACCGGTATAAAAAAGCCAGACTCTTGCAAGCATTGCCTCTGCAGCCCATTTTGTTGCCCTCCCGGCATCAGCTCCTGGACCCGGTGGGGTAGCCGGAAGGTTCTCAATAGCATAAACCAGATCCTCCACAATATAGGTATATACATCTTCGGGACTGGCTTGCGGAATATACGCTTCTTCCGGGCTCAGCACTTTGGTTACCAGGGGAATATGACCAAATATTTTAGCCAGATTGAAATAGAAATAGGCCCTTAAAAATCTGACTTCAGCGGTATATTGAGCTGCTAATCCATCCTCGCCGGAAGCCCATGTTACGTTTCCTATATTTTCGATAACAAGGTTAGCCCTGTAAATTCCGAGATAACCAATTTGCCAGTTTGGATCCACTAAATCTGGCTCTAAACAATAGAACTGATCAAACATGTTTTGCCCGAAACCATCCACTATCCCACCACCCCCGGAACAGTTATCGGACATGGCTTCTGCAATTAAATTCGGGGCGTTCCAGGAATCACGCTGCAATATATCATAAACAGCAGTAACAGCCTGTTGAATATCCTGCTTCGTTCTGTAAAAGGTTCCGGATGTTACCTTGTCATAGGGCTGCTTCTCTAAAAAATCTTCGCTGCATGCAGTAAAGATCAGACAGATCAGTAAACCCGAAAATATGCTTATCTTTTTCATGTTCATTCTGTATTAAATAAAGTGCAACTAGAATTTAAGATTTAACCCGAGGAGATATTGCCGGGATTGCGGATATGTGCCAATGTCAATACCTGTAGACATGTTTTGGTAGCGTGAATAATCACTGTCACCGTATCCGACTTCAGGATCAAATCCTTTGTATGAAGTGAAAGTAAATGCATTGACGACAGAAAAATACAACCTGCATTGTGTGACAACCCCCTTAGGTAAAATTCTTGAAAAGTCATAACCGAAGTTGATACTCCTGACTTTAAGAAAAGTTCCATCCTCAATATACAGATCAGAAAAGTTTCTCCAGTTTTTA
>JAGDMB010000364.1 GCA_017860375.1 Bacteroidota bacterium
CAGGATGCCCTTGACCTGATCGAATTTGCCAACGGCGATACCACGACAACCTGGGGGAAAGTCCGTGCCGGTATGGGGCATCCCGGACCTTTTAACCTCGAATACCTTTGCCTGGGCAATGAAGAAGAGGACATACCCGAATTCCGCGCACAGTTTGTGATGATGGCGGATTCGGTGAGTGACCATGCCCGGATCTTTTTTGACAATTCGTTGCAGGAGGAATTCACCCTTTGCCTTTATGATTTCTCCGGAAGGCAGATCTTTCATAAAGCAGGCATCCGTGAAAACAATACGGAGATCAACCGGGGCAGTCTTCCCTCAGGAACCTACCTCTTGGAATTAAAAACAACCGGAAAACTTTACAGGGAGAAGATGATTATCCTGCCAAATTGACCATAAGCTCAATCCCCACCGGACAATGATCGGAACCCATGATATGGTCCCAGATGAAGGAATCCCTTACGCTGCCAAATAATCTTTCGCTGACCAGGAAATAATCGATGCGCCACCCGACGTTTTTCTCGCGAGCCCTGAAGCGTTGATTCCAGAAGGTATATTGAACCTTTTCAGGGTAAAGCCGCCTGTAAGTATCCACAAAGCCGGCTTTCAGCAGGTTTTTAAACCCGTCGATCTCAGTCTGGGTAAAACCGGCCGATTTGTTGTAGTTCTCCTTTGGTCTTGCCAGGTCAATGGGCTCATGGGCCACGTTCAGGTCGCCGGTCAGGATGACCGGTTTTTTCGAGTCCAGGTTTTTGACAAACAACATCAATTCGTAATCCCAGATCTTCCGGTAATCAAGCCTCTTCAAATCCTGGCCGGAATTCGGGACATATACGTTGACCAGGTAGAATCCCGGATATTCATTGGTGATCACCCTGCCTTCCTGGTCATGCTCTTCCCTGCTGATCCCGAATGTATGCCTTACGGATTGTATACGGGAATAAATGGCTGTTCCGGAATATCCTTTCTGAATGGCGGAATTGAAGATCAGCGAATAGTCATTCAGCGGAGCCGGCAATGCCGGCATGGTTTCGGCCTGGGCCTTTGTTTCCTGGATACACAGGATATCAGGGTTCATTGCTTTGACGGTGTCGTAAAAGCCTTTGCCGACCATGGCGCGGATGCCGTTTACGTTCCATGAAACAATGCGGATATTTTTATTCATTCGGATGTTGGTGTTGACCTGACTAATATAACAACTTTTAGCCCGTGGTGTTGTCCTTTTGCTGGATTTTTGTAATCGTGGCGGTCTGCGCCTTTCGGGCTTCTTCAACCTGTCGGGTCTTGTCCATCGCTTAATCGGATTGCTCAGCCGGAACCAATTGGATCACACGCGGAGCAGGCGGATGCATGGATAAACTAATGAATTTCTGCTTTCTCCAGCAAGTAAGTTTCTGCCTCAACCGACCATAAGCCTTTATTATTGGCACATATGGCATGTAATTCTTTGAACAGGGGAATCGTCTTTCCTTTCTCTGCGAAATCATCAATAGCGGTTAAGGGCATGTTAAGATGCATATACATCAGCTTTTTGCCTCCCGGTATTTCGGGCAGGTGAAGGGTGGTGTCACGCACGGCATCGATGCCTCCGATATGGGTCACCATTCCTGCAGGATCGAGGCCTTTGGAAAGATAAACCAGTGCCTCTGCCATATCATCGTAATTTCCTCCCGATGTACTGGTAAGGTGTGTGGCTTCATAATGCACATTATAAAAGTTGATATACGCCCTGAAATCCGGATCCGATGGACCGGCGAAGAAGTTCAGGCAGCCGTCGCGGGCCATGATCTTATCTGCCTGCTCGATCACGGCAGGCACCGGGGCAAAAACAAATACATCGTCGTATCCTTTCCCCCCGGTTAGAGAGCGTATTTTTTCAACCGGATCCGGGGATCCTGCTGTATTTATGTATTGCAGCACCATTCCCTTTTTTGCAGCAAGGGCAGGAGGGAAGAGCTTTTCGGCCCTTTCGAGCCGGGCCTGGTCAAGGTCTGTCACCACAAGCAGAGCGGGGCGGATGTCTTCACGGTTTATGACATAGTTTATAGAGGCCAGGCCCATTGGTCCGGCTGCCGCCAGCAGAGCCATATTACCGCCCTCCCGTATTTCCATTTCGTGTTTGTAGGAACCGGGCTTTGTATGGTAGTTGGCATGCATGGCACCGATAACGCAGGAAAGAGGTTCCGCCAGGGAGGCAGGGTAGTAACCTTCTCCCGTATACACAAGCAGGCATTTCTGCAGCATCACTTCCTGCGGAATGATCACGTAGGTGGCATCACCCCCGATATACCGGTAGGAATAACCCGGTGCCCCCAATACCCCAACGGGACCCTTTTCATAATTCATGGCGGGCTGTATGGAGAATTTCTGGCCGGGTTGAAATTTTTGTGTCCATTTTTTGCCAATTTCGATCAGCTCACCGGCAAATTCATGGCCAATGATGACGGGATTGGTAGTCGCATCCCGGGGAATTCTCTTGTGTTCGGTTCCCTGTTTGGCAGCTTTGTAAGACGACATGCACAGGGAATCGCATACCACCTTCGCCAGGATCTCGTCTTCTTTTATCGGTGGAAGTTCAAATTCCTCAAGCCTGAGGTCTTCTTTTCCATAGAGTCTTACGGCACGGGTTTTCATGAAATGAAGTTTTATTGGTCCCTTTTTCTACACACCAAGTTTCGATCTCCTTATCTTTTCCGCTTTTGTAAAATTGTGGGTTACACGATGTCCTTTCAACGGTATTATCCGTTCATGGATGGCATCGATGATCCAGTCGGGCTGGGGAAAGAACCATTTTTCCAGTTCATAGGCCGGGGTAATCCAGTTGCGCGAACCCACCACCACCGGCGGGGCATCGAGGGATTCAAAGGCCATCTCGGTGATGTTCTGGGCAAGGTCTTTCAGGAAGGATCCGCGTTCACAGGCATCGCTTGCCAGCAGGATCTTTCCGGTTTTTTTCACCGATTCGAGCACGGGCTCATAGTTAAAAGGAACAAGAGAGCGCGCATCGATAACCTCTGTCGAAAGGCCGTATTTGCCTTCCAGTATTTTTGCCGCTTCCAGGGCAGGATATAAGGTAGCCCCTATGGTAAGCAGGGTAATGTCTTTTCCGCTTTTCTTAATATCGGGTTCCCCGATCGGGATTTCATAATAACCTTCAGGCACACCACCTGCATGAAACTGTTCCCCGATGTCATAAATGCGCTGGCTTTCAAAATAGATCACCGGGTCGGTTCCCTGTAAGGCTGCATTCATAAGACCTTTTGCATCGTACGGTGTGGCCGGAAAAACGACTTTAATGCCCGGAATATGCGCTACAAGCGACGACCAGTCCTGT
>JAGDMB010000071.1 GCA_017860375.1 Bacteroidota bacterium
GCGGCAGTTCATCTTCGCTGCGTACCCTCCGGCCGGATGGAACCATCCGGTGATATCCCGGGAGGATTTTGAACCCCACCGCAGCTAAGTCAGGGAAGCCTTTATTTTTTTCCGGATCTCCGATATCATCACATCGGTGATCGTGATCAGGTCAAAGACCGGTTTCCAGTCAATGTCTTTCCGGAAATTTCCGTCATCCATGCTTCGTGGCCATGTATCGGCAATCTGCTGACGGAAATCGGGGGCATACTCCATGGTGAAATCCGGAATATGCCTTTGAATATCTGCGGCCACCATTGCAGGCGACAGGCTTGGACCGCTCACATTGTAGGCCGAATGTGCACTCAGGCTGGCGTGTTCCGCTTCCATAAGGCGCACTGTCGCCTCAATGGCGTCATCCATAAACATCATGGGCATCAGGGTCTCTTCCGAAACGAAACAGGTATACGCCTTTTTCTTAATCGCTTCAAAATAAATCTCCACGGCCCAGTCGGTGGTGCCTCCGCCGGGTTCTGTTTTATAACTGATAAGACCCGGGTACCGGAGGCTCCGGACGTCCACCCCGTAGCGCTTGTTGTAATATTCACACCAGCGTTCTCCGGCGAGTTTACTGATGCCGTAAACCGTCGAGGGTTCCATATAGGTGACCTGGGGAGTCATCTGCCGGGGCGTGCTGGCTCCAAACACCGCAATGGAACTGGGCCAGAACACTTTTTTTACATCCTCCACCAGCTTGGCCACCTCAAGGATATTCATCAGGCTGTCCATGTTGATATGCCATGCCTGCACGGGAAGTTTTTCGGCATTTCCCGACAGCACGGCCGCCAGGTGATAGATCTGGGTGATCTTGTGCCGGATGACAAAATGGATCAGGTGCTTGTCATCCATGACATCGAGCAGCTGAAAGGGTCCGCCTGCTTTAATATCCGCGGGGGCATCCTTGACATCGGTGGCATACACATTGTCATTCCCGTAGATCTCCCTCAGTTTAAGGGTGAGCTCCGACCCGATCTGACCGGCAGCACCGATTATCAATATTCGTTCCATAGCAGGGTTTACAATTTCACAAAAGTAATTCATTCCGTGGGGGGAAAATATGATGTTTTGCAGGGAAAAAAGAAAAGCCGTCTCTCCTTTGAGACGGCCTTATCTTATCAAAACAACTGCTTTCTATTAATAACCTTCCCACCCGGGGGTTTGTGTCAGTACGCCCTCGGACAGGGTAATTTCGGTTTGCGGCAGGGGAAGAAAGCCACCCGTTTCGGAACGGTACGTGTCATTATAAATGGCATCCACACCTGTATTTTTGACCGGTATGTTCACGACTGCTGCATGCGCGCTGGCAATATCGCCCCAGCGTATCAGGTCAAAATGGCGGAGTCCCTCAAAGGCCAGTTCATGACGGCGTTCGAGTTTTATGTTCTCCAGGCTGGCGGTTTTGGATGCCAGTCCCGCGCGTGTTCTTACCCTGTCGAAATAAGCCTGCGCATTGGCACTTCCGAGTTCAGCACCCATCAGAAGAACATCGGAGAACCGGAGCAGTACATCGTCCTGCAGGTTCCATAATTGCATATCGCTTAATGAAGGGTAATCAAGGCAATATATGCTGCGCAAAGACCATTTCCCGGTGGAAGTATTCTGAACACTATCATAAATAGGCAAATATTTTTTCTGCCAAAGCCCTGTTTCATGCATCTGATTATCAGAACCCCATATATAACGCTCCGGAATATTATTTTCATCCGGATTCCCCATGATATTTACATTCAGGATCGAACCTTCCCTGCGGATGTCTCCTGGTTCGAAGCTATCCCAAAGTTGCGGATTTACGGGACCGCCGCCCCAGCCCTGACCAAAAGGTATATAAAACTGCTGTCTCAGGCCGGAATAAAGCACATGCTGATTGGTGTAACTCAACTCCTGCCCACTGGGCGGATCCCATCCCCCGTAAGGTCCATATTTTATCGCCCAAACCGTTTCGTAATTACCGCCTTGTTCGCCGGCCCAGCTTAGGCCATTGGTTGCGGTATATCCGTAACGCTGAACCGAAGAATACGCCCAGTTATCCCGGAAATCAGGAAGCAGATCGTGTCCGCTGTTTTGCACACAATCGTCGAGCCAGGCAATCACCTGATTTTTCGTAATGGAGCCGCCTCCTGCAAGAGGAAGTTCGGTTTTTCCATACGTACCTGTGTAAAACAAAAATACACGTGCCATTATTCCTTCGGCCACCCATTTATTTGCATGTCCCAGGCGGGTAACCTCAATACTCTGGTAACGTTTTGCCGGCATCAGTTCGATGGCGGTCTTCAGATCGAGGGCGATCTGGCCGTACATCTCCTCGGGAGTTGCCCTTGGAATATTGGCAGGGGCTGTTTCAAGCTTCAGGGGAACCGGGCCAAAGAATTGGGAAGCCCTGAAGAAAAAGTAGGCACGCAAAAAATGTGCTTCACCCAGAGCCTGATTTCGGGCATCCTCATCATCAAATTCTGCGTTGTCAAACCGTTTAATGATCAGGTTCACCCTCAGGATTCCCTGATAGTTTCGCTCGAAGAGTTCATTATAATAGTTTTCTGTTGTCAGCGTGTATCCATCGGTGGCATGAAATCCGTCATCATTCGAGCCTCCGCCGCCAAAGCAGTCATCCGACATCAGTTCAGCCACAATGAACGGATTGTTGTTGCCCGCATCGAGGGGAATCGCAGCATACGCACCAGCAAGCGCTTCTTCTATGTCGGCCGGTGTTTTGTAATAGCTTTCATCGGATTTCTGGTACAGGTTTTTTGTGTCGAGGAAATCTTCAACACATCCTGTAGCAAGAAATGCTATTGCAATAAATAGTTGATAAAATATATTTTTCATAATCATTCGCTTTAATAATTAAAAGGTGATATCTAAGCCGAGCATAAAGGTACGTGACTGCGGAAACAATCCAAGGTCAATTCCTGAACCCCAGTCGTAATCATCGGGTGAATATCCGACTTCCGGATCCATTCCGGGATATTTTGTGAAGGTATACAGATTCTTTGCCGCTCCATAAAAACGAACGCTTGCCAGGGGCATCTTTTTCCAGAGCTGTTTGAAATCATAGCCCAGGGTCAGATTACTGATCCTGAAGAAATCACCGTCATAGATATATATATCGGAAATGTACTGGTAATTCTTGTGTCCGCCACGAACCAGCCGCGGGTACTTTTCGGAAGTACCTTCACCGTGCCAGCGCTGATCATATACATCCTTGGTAAAATTATGACGGTAATTGTCGACGGAACGGTAGTTCTTTGCAATCTGATTCCCGGCCACGCCATTGCCTGCCAATTGCATAAAAATGCCCTTATAATCGGCTGTGATCTGAAGACCAAAGACAAAATCGGGATGGGGATTGCCGATCATCACTTTATCGGCGTTGCCTATCGCACCATCGCCACTGTGGTCTACGTACCTAAGGTCACCGGGAACACATTTTGTGATATAAGGCTTGCCATCGGCATTTACCCAGGCGGCAACATCCGCTTCATTCTGCATTACGCCATCGGTTTCATAACCCCAGAAGTAACCGATCGGATAACCGACTTCGGCGCGGAACATTTCAGAGGTTCCCTGGCTCAGCACATCGGTAGGTCCATGATAAATTGAATCGGAACTTGGAATTTTCATCACTTCATTCTTGTTATAGGCAAAGGTGCCGCTGACACTGTAGTGGAAACTTCCTTTCTGGTCATTCCATCGCAGCATGGTCTCAATCCCTTTGTTGCGTATTTGTCCGCCATTCACCCATGGGGGGTCTGTACCGTCCATAGCTGAAGAGATCTTTTCCACCAGCCAGTCCTTGGTATCCTTCATATACCAGTCAAAGGAGAATTGAAGTTTGTTGGCCAGAAAATTCATATCAATTCCGATGTCGGTCTGTTCGGAAGTTTCCCAGCTTATATCCGTGTTCGGGACCTGGGATGGAGTAGAACCCACTGTTATGAGCGAATGATCGGGACCAAAAAAGTAATTTACACCCGTTACGTCAAGCGTGGAAAGATATACGAAGTCGCGGCCTATGTCCTGGTTCCCGTTTTGTCCCCAACTGACGCGCAATTTTGCAAAATTGAGCCAGTTGCTTGTATTCTGCATAAACGATTCATTGGAGATTACCCAGCCGGCAGAAACCGAAGGGAAACTTCCCCATCTGTGCCCCCTGTCAAAATTAGAGGAACCGTCGTAACGCAAAACAGCGGTAAAAAGGTAAGTTTCCTTGTAGTCGTAGGATAAACGACCAAAGTAGGAGGCCATGGCCCAACCGTATTCGTCTTTGCTGCCAAAGTTAGCCAACAGGACATTGTTTTCATCAAGGGGATCAAAATTACTCAGGTAGCCGTATTCAGGATCATTGAAGGTGCTGTTTTCATTATGGCCGCTAATATACAAATCCCTGCTATTTTTTGTGTATTCCGCTCCGGCAAGGACGGTGAATTTATGCACATTATTCAGATCGAAGCCATACGTTATGGTATTGGTGGAAGTCCAGGTGAAACCCGAGTACATTCTCTGGTCTACCTGGTCATAATCATTATTGCTGACAGTGCTCAGATGATACTCCGGTGTCCAGTGACGTGAAGATCCATACCAGTTATTGATACCAAAGGAAGAACGTACATGCAGATCCTTGATCGGCTGCAGATCGAGGTAAGCATTTCCGAGGATCGTATTGTTATTATTGGTATTGTATTCTGACTGCAGGTTCATTTCAGCCACCGGATTGGATTCCTGGGTATTCCAGTCAATGCAATAATGGTAGGGATACGCTAGATCCGTGGGATCCTCGGCATACATGGGTAAAAACGGACTGGCCACCAGCATGTTATGCAAATCGTTCCAGTAAATATTGCCTGTCCGGATGGTGGGATTCTTTTCGTTCGTATAGGTGAGATTTTCTCCCAATGTTACGATATCTCTTCCGCTCTTTGTCTGGAACAGAATGTGTTCGCTGTTAAGCCGTATATTGATTCGTTCGTAATCATTGTTTGCCTGTTTGCCGAGAATGCCTTGCTGGTTCAGATAAGATCCGCTGAGGGAGAAAACAGAACGTTCGGAACCTCCTGTAATACTCAAAGAATGGTTTTGAACCGGGGCATTTTTCTCTTCAATTTCGTTAAACCAGTTCGTACCTTCCCATTCGCCGCTTTCAATTTCAGCCCAATTCGGTACCTGTGACGCATAATCATCCAGTGGAAATCCCGAGCTTATATTTGCCTCATCCATAGCAGCAACATATTCCTGTGCATTCAATAATTGGGGCGGATTTACCACATTTTGCCATCCGAAATATCCATTATACGTGACGACGGGTTTGGTGTTCTTTTTCCCTTTTTTCGTGGTGACCAGCACTACACCGTTGGCCCCGCGTGAACCGTAAATGGCTGCAGAGGCAGCATCTTTCAGAATATCAAGAGTTTCGATATCCGAAGGACTCAGGTTGTCAATATCACCTACGGCAATTCCGTCCACGATATAAAGAGGAGCATAATTCCCTATGGTGCCAATTCCGCGGATGGAGATCTTATTCCCTGCACCGGGTACGCCGCTGTTTTGTGTGATGCTGACACCGGGTGAAAGACCTTTAAGGGCGTCCATACTGCTGGTGGTATTCAACGCCTGAATATCCTCACCGCTGATGTTCAGGTTGGCACCCGTATTCAGCTTTTTCTTCTGCGTACCGTAACCGATGACCACCACCTCATCGAGTCCGATGATGTCTTCGTCAAGCGTTACATCAAGAACTGCGTTGCCGGCCACCGTATATTCCTCGGCAAGGTAACCGACAAAGGAAAACGACAGCACATCCTGCGGGGACGCCATGATGCTATAATTGCCGTTAATATCGGTAACCGTTCCTGTGACGGTTCCTTTAATGGTTACATTGACACCTGGAAGAGGACTGCCCGAAGCATCGGTCACCGTTCCCTTAATTTGCTTTTCCTGTCCGAACAGGGAAACCTGAAAAGCAAGTGCCAAGATCAACAGCAGCTTTACCCGTGTAAAATGCTGTTTAAGAAATCTTTTTGTGAGTTTTGACATCATAATAGGTTTAAGGTTAAAGAATAGTTAATACAGCATGGCAAGATAGAAATTATTCTTGGAAAATAAAACCGGGTCATGGTATGAAATTGAAGGGGAATAACAAGAAAATAGTGTACCCTTCGACCGTCATCCCTTAACCATTAGCTGCCTTGAATCTGCAACCTTGTCAATCTGTAAACTTGTCATCTGTCAACCTGTAAACTTGTCAATCTGTCAATCTGTTTATCTATAAATCTGCGACCTTGTCAATCTGTAAATTTGTCAATCTGTCAATCTGAAACTTGTCAATCTGTAAATTTGTAAATCTTTTAATCTGTCAACAATCTTAGGGTTTTCCCTGCATGGATAATCTTCAAATCTTCAAACCTTCAAATCTTCAAACCCTCCCTTATTTGCCTGCAATCATTATCTTTGCATAAAAAACTATGTCCGTTCGCGTCAGATTTGCTCCCAGTCCTACCGGTCCCCTGCATATCGGAGGATTGCGGACAGCCCTGTTCAACTACCTTTTTGCACACAAACACAAGGGAACCTTTATCCTTCGGATTGAAGACACCGATCAGTCACGGTATGTTCCGGGAGCTGAAAACTATATTATTGAATCGCTCGGATGGTGCCATTTGCAATACGATGAAGGACCCCTGAAGGGCGGACCCTTTAGCCCTTACCGCCAGTCGGAGCGAAAAACCATTTACCGGCAGTACGCCGATCAGTTGCTGCAATCGGGGCATGCTTATATCGCTTTCGATACCGCCGAAGAGATAGAGGCCCTAAGAAAAAAGGCGGAATCAGAGGGCAGGACATTTCAATACGATATTTCAGTAAGGGACAAACTGAAAAATTCCCTTTCGCTGGGGGAAACGGAAACAAAGAAGCTGATCGATAGCGGGACATCCTACGTGATCCGCTTTAACGTTCCACCCGATGAGGAATTAATAATCAATGATCTGATCCGGGGGGAAATCCGCTTTCAAACCTCTGTGCTGGACGACAAGGTGTTGTTCAAGGCCGACGGCCTGCCTACCTACCACCTTGCCAATGTGACCGATGATTACCTGATGAAGATTACCCATGTTATACGAGGGGAGGAATGGCTGCCTTCCCTGCCCCTTCATGTATTGCTGTACAGGGCATTCGGCTGGGAAAAACAAATGCCGCAGTTTGCCCACCTTCCGCTGATCCTTAAACCCAGCGGTCAGGGTAAACTCAGCAAACGCGACGGGGACAAAATGGGATTCCCGGTATTTCCTTTGCAGTGGACAGACCCTGAAACCGGCGAAATCTCATCGGGATACCGCGAATCAGGCTATTTACCGGAAGCCGTGGTCAATATGCTGGCTTTTTTGGGCTGGAATCCGGGCGGCGAACAGGAGATCTTTTCGCTTGATGAGCTGGCAGAAGCTTTTTCGCTTGACCGGGTAGGCAAAGCCGGTGCACGTTTTGATCCTGAAAAGGCAAAATGGTATAACCAGCATTACCTCAGGCAGAAAAGCAACAAAGAACTGGCAGAGTACTTTATTCCTGTTCTCAGGCAGAAAGGAATAAATCCTGATCCGCATACGGTTGAGAAGATAACAGCACTGGTGAGGGAAAGAATTATTTTTCCCCACGATCTCTGGGATCAGTCCTTCTTTTTCTTCATTCCTCCGCGGGAATATGATCCGGCTGTTGTTAAGAAAGTATGGAAAGAAGATTCGGCGCGAATACTGAACGAAATAAAAGACCTTCTTTTCCGGCTCGATTCTTTCCTTCCCGAAGAAATTGAAAAAGCCATTAAAGACTACAGCGAAAAAACCCAGACAGGCCTGGGGAAAATAATGAATCCCTTACGTCTTGTACTGGTTGGGGGCTCCTATGGCCCGCACCTGAACGAAATCCTATCTGTGCTCGGAAAAAATGAAACCCTGGCCCGGATTGACAAAGGTATTGCAGCACTAAAGGCATCGATAGTTTGAATCATTACATCGACATACATACGCACACCTATTATCAAACGGATAATACGACGATGCTGCTGAACGTCTTCCCGGATGAAGACGATAAGTTCCGTCATCCGTGTTTCTATTCTGCCGGACTGCATCCCTGGTATGTGAATTCCGGTTCAATGAAGAAACACCTCGACTGGGTGGAACAACAAGCCGATAATCCGCAGGTTCTGGCTATCGGGGAGATCGGTTTTGACAAAACCATTGATGTGCCCTGGAAAGATCAGGAACATGCCTTTGAAAGACAGCTGGCCCTGGCAGAAAATCGTAACAAACCCGTTATCCTGCATTGTGTCAGGTCTTACAACGAATTGTTGGTTTACCGCAATGCATCCAATAAAAAAATACCCTGGATTTTTCATTGGTTCAATGCCAGTGCGGAAATAGCCCATGAACTGCTCCTCAAAAACTGTTATCTTTCCTTCGGGCATCTTTTGTTTCATGAAACCAGCAAAGCTTTCAGGGTATTTCCTGAAATACCGGTCAGTTCTATCTTCTTCGAAACCGATGATGCTTCCTTCACCATACAGGAAATTTCCGAACGTGCGGCCTTCCTCAAAGGCTTGCCCCTTTTCAGCCTCATGGCGCAGATCCACAACAATTTCAAAGCGTGTTTTGGAATTCTTTAAAAACCATGGAAAACTGGACGGAACGAACGGAACTGCTGGTGGGCAAAGAAGGGATTGAAAAACTGTCCCGTGCTCATGTCCTGGTAGCGGGATTGGGAGGGGTCGGCGGATATGCTGCCGAACAATTGTGCCGGGCAGGTATCGGCAAACTCACCCTGATTGACGGAGATACCATCCATCCCACCAATCGCAACCGGCAGATCCTTGCCCTGGTAAGCACCGAGGGCATGGATAAGGCCCGGCTGATGTCCGACAGACTGAAGGACATAAATCCGGCCATTGAACTGAACAGGATAAGCGCGTACCTGAAAGAGGATCAGTTCCCTTCCATTCTTGATCAGCCCTATGATTATGTGGTGGATGCCATTGATACGCTAACGCCCAAAGTGCACCTGCTTGCCGC
>JAGDMB010000365.1 GCA_017860375.1 Bacteroidota bacterium
AAGATTTTATTCTATAATTTAAAACCCTTGCAGATCAATATTTGCCATAGGTCCTTGCCGTTTCAACCATGGCAAAAATATTTTCATCCGGCGTATCTCTCCCGCACTGGTCGCCGGTTGACAGGACAAAGCCACCGCCGGCGGCAGCATCATCAATTGCTCTTTTGCTTGCTTCTGTCACATCTGCTTTTGAACCATTCAGCATAATATTGGTTGTATGCAGATTTCCTTTCAGAATTATTTTATCGCCATACCGCTTTTTAAGTTCCGCAAGGTTGCAATCACCCATAGGCGGGATTTCCAATGGATCGATAATGGTCAGTTTTGTTTCTTCGGCTGCCATTTTAACGAGTTCTGTTTCAGGGCCACATGAATGCACATGCGTCGGAATGCCGATTCCGGCAGCAAGCTCTGTCACTCTTTTGAGGGCAGGAAGTACCAGTTTCCTGAAAATATCCGGTGATTGAAAAACGAGGGATCCGGAGGCCCCGCAAAAAAGGAAATCGGGTTTCTCTTCCAGTGCCGATATTAGCCGTATTCTTTTTTCCATTTTTTCAATCATCTTATCCCTTATTTCATAGTATTTCTGAGGATTTTCATAAAATTCATAAATATTCTCGGGTCGTTTGAGGATCAATGTTTCCACTCCACTCGGCATGCCAACAATACCATATTCTCCCATTTCCTTTTTGATGATTTTCCATAACTCCATTCCCTTTGGCCATACTTTAATATTTTTCAAATCTTCCCACGTATCCGGAACAGGATTCAATCCAATAAGTTCCGGAAGCACATCGGTGGCAGGTGGATTATCTTTTGTGTGTACCACTGCAAACCTGCTCCATTCCCCTGTTTTTTCATAAAAGTCCTGTGTTATGATCCGGGTTTCGTCTCTGAAAATTATTTTCTTTTCACCCTTCATTTCTTCATCTTCGAATAAATCACCAAATTCATATACTTCAAATCCCCCATCGATATCAAAATATTTCACGGCATCGATATAGGCTTTCCATAGAGGAGGATCCTGAAACAGGTAAATATCCCAGAATGGTTTTCCTGTCAGCCTCGCAGGCACCATATTGGAGATATCGGGGCACACGGGAACACAGTCGGGGAGTTCCCGATGCAGAACTTTCAATAATCTTTCCCTTTTATTCATGGAGCAATTAAAATGGCGGATCAAAAAAAGACGTGCGATTTAATGGTGTTCTCTGCTTTAGCAGCGTAACTATTTATCTTTTCGGTCAAAATGATAATCTGCGAAATCCAGATACTTTTCCCAATCGAATCTTGTTATTGCATGACCCCCTGTCCGTATATGGTACCCCATTTTGCCTGTCCAAAGGGGCTTGTTTATTTCCGGTAACGTATCCTTTTCAAGGATTTCCAAACCAAAAAGGGTATATGCCGGGCCGGCATGATACAAGGATAGGAATTCCCCATATGGATCTGCCCATTCGTCTTGTTCGGCACTTCCAACGTAAACAGGTCTTGGGGCAATTAATCCGATTAGCATATGCTGGTCAACCGGGATTTCATTTTCCTTATCATTAAAGTCATGAAAATTCTTACAGAACCAATGCGGAAACCTGGTATTTATATCCTTAACGGTTTCCCCTGCTATTCTCCTTGACAGAGCTGCACCGCCGCACCCGGAATTATTGGATATTACCATGGCAAACCTCTGGTCAATTGCGCCAGCCCAAAGGGCCGCTTTGCCTAACCTTGAATGGCCGATGACAACGATTTGGTTTTTATTGATGCGTTCATCGGTTTCAAAATAATCCATTGCAGTGGTTAAACCATAAGCCCAGGCTGAAATTGAACTCAGCTCATTTGAGTCATTTTTTTCAGAATAATCCAATAATGAATGTATCCCGTTTTTAAAACCATCATCAAAATCAGGGTCAAGGTCATCATAGCAGAAAGTGGCCAGGCCATACCCTCTTTCAAGAATTCTTTCCACCGGCCAGCTGGAAGAATCAGCACCCCGCGATTCTTCTGTAGCCGTATGATTGAATATATGGTATTCAGGATTATTGAGGACATAACTTTTGGTAACAGGAATACCCGGATCAGGAAGAATGGACTGGTTCCCATAAAAGTTCATCCCTACAAACAAGGGGACAGGTTTTGTTGCGTGAGCCGGAATAAAAATCAATAATTCCATCGGTATGGTATCGCCATCTTTTATAAAACAGGCCACAATATTTTTTTGCACAGCCTTTCCGCATAGTGCATTTGAATCAATTTTTACCGTTTCGAATTTTTTCTCCAAACAGGTGCCGGGAAACCTCCCGTATACATATTCCCCGAATAATGTAATAATTTCAGGCCTCCTGATATTGATCCAATCCTCCGGTGTTTGTATTTTTTCCCCCTTGCTGGAAATCAGCATTTCCGGCAACTTGTATGCCGGCGCTTTTGCCTCTACACCGATTGTCTGGCTTTGCGCATTGAAGCTCAGAATAGACAAAAGGAAAATGCAACTGATTACGTTTACTTTTTTGTTCATTTCACCCATTGATTCGTTTTTATTGCTAATTGTTGATTGCAGCCGGCTTACTTCCCTTGTTACTTTGTCCAATTGTTCCAAGGGTAAAAGAATTGATGCTTTCAGCAAAACCTGAAAAAGTTATCAACGCAATACCCGTTATTTTTGCATGATTCAAAATTATACTAAAAAATTATTGTTTCAGTGAACCGAACCAGGTAATCGCATCAATGAGGCTTGGAATGACACAGGTCTCATGGGTTCCGCCATGCAATGGCATCACCAGTTCAATATTGGTTGAGCCATTTTTGACAAAGCTATTGTAGGCTACCACGGAGTTCTGATAGGATACTATATCATCTGCATCGCAATGGCATAAATGAATTGGTGATTTTGGAGCCCAATCGTACAGGTTGTTTTCTTCCAAAGCAAGAACAATTGGACAGTCAGGATCCTGCTTTACCGATTCGATTATTTCGGGTCTGAGTACAACCGATGGTATTTTTGAGGGTGGCCATACATTATCCACTGCATCACACTCATAAGCAGGACTATCATTAAAATATTCTTTTAATTCATCATAATATTGTGATAAAAAAACGGAACGTAAATCGGGATACATTTGGTAAACATTGTTGTACGCAAATAGTATATAAGGTAAAATACAAGGGATTGGATAGGCAGAATCACGCATGACAAAATTTAGTTGGGTTTCCGAAAGATCGTAAGGTCCTGCCATTGGTGAACAGGCGGTCACGGTGAATTCAGTGCTGTATTGTTCCTCAATCGTTTTCAAAGCGGCCATGGTAACATGGCCTCCTTGTGAATAGCCATGCAAAATAATCGCGTAGCCCTTAACATATCAATAACAGCAGTGGCCTCCGAAGGTGCATGCAAATAGGGATGAAGATGCGTGCCATCGCCTATTCCCAGATAATCGGGACAGGCAACCACATATCCATCGGTTGCGAAAATCAACCCACCCTGGAAGTCACCCTGTAAATGCGATGGCGCATTTGTTTTCTTTAAGACGGTTCCATGATGCCAGCTCAATAATGGGAATAATTTTGTTGAATCCACAGGCAGAATTATTAACCCTGAAGCAAGTGCAGGATTCCCGGCCGGATCAATGGTATTATAATCAATTTTATAGAGCACAATATCATAATTGCAGGTAAAAGCCTGGGCATAATCTCCGGCAACAGTTTGGAGTGCAGCGGCTATAAGTGTTTTTGAATAGGATCCCATGAGAACAGGATTGCCAACAATTGTTCCTCTTTCAGGTATAATGGACGTATCGTTTTCCTTGTTGCATGAATAAAACATCACGATACCCAAAGCCATTAAAATAATGCGGTTTTTCATGTTTTTTTTTAAACATTTCACTTTTTGATTCCTCTGAATCCTTATGGATTATACACTTTGTCAGGGCACGTTTTTATTCAGCGTAGGGTTGATTTTTTCAACAACTGAATTTGAGAATATCATGGCTCCCTTATGGTTCAGGTGCAGGACATCTTTAAATAACTGCTTGTTTTGCAGAAATAGTGTATCCTTTGAAAAGTCCCAAAAGGGAACATGCTCTGAACTGCAAATACGATTGCAGATGTCTATTTCCTGGTTCTTATCATATTTCTGGAAGATGGGAGAATACACAACAAAGACCTTCGCTCCGGACTTTTTTGCATCTGCAATAAATTCACGGAAACAGGCTATTATTGTTGAATCTATCGTACAGGCAATTGAATTGGGAATGGAATCTATTTCTATTTTCCACTCTTCGTAATC
>JAGDMB010000366.1 GCA_017860375.1 Bacteroidota bacterium
AAGAACGAAATTGTCCTCGCAGAGTACAAAAATTACCATATTGCCCATAGAATATCTCAAAGGATAGCCGATGCGACAGGTCTGGAATTTAAAGACTTTTTGAAACGAAGCATAAAGGACAGGGAATGAAGTGGGTTAAGACCAACCCGCCCCAGGGATGGTTCATATTTAATCCATATTTTGGCAGCATTCCTGTTAATATAAATAGATGTAAATCAATGATATATATTGAAATTATTCCCTCACAGTCTATACTTTTCCCATAGTATTTCTATATTTTCTGCATTTATTCCAAATTGCATCCTAGTGCTACCGGGCATTTTACCATAAAGGCCGAGCGTCATAGGGTACGACCAAGTTTTATTGTCCGGATTCACCATACGGTATATTCATAGGATTTATTCATTGAAACGAACCATTCATAGAATTCATTCACTGAAAAACCACACTTCATGAGACAAAAACCACATCTGAACTTCTGGCAGTTATGGAATATGAGTTTTGGATACCTGGGTATTCAATTTGGCTTTGCCCTGCAGAATGCAAACGTCAGCCGGATTTTTGAAACCCTTGGGGCCCAGGTGGACAAGATCCCGATTTTATGGATTGCAGGGCCAATAACCGGGCTGATCGTTCATCCGATCGTCGGCCACATGAGTGATAAAACCTGGAACCGGTTAGGCAGGCGCAAACCCTATTTTTTGGTTGGGGCTATACTGGCATCCTTATCCCTGCTTGTGATGCCCAATTCACCCTACCTGTGGTTTGCTGCCGGTATGTTATGGATTATGGATGCATCAATCAATACGTGCATGCAGCCTTTCAGGGCATTCATCGGCGATATGCTTCCTGAGGATCAGCAGACAAAGGGCTTTGCCGTGCAGACATTCTTCATTGGGGCCAGCTCCATCGTAGCGTCCGTATTGCCTTATATTCTGGCAAACTGGTTTGGTGTAGCCAATACAGCACCCGAAGGTGAAATTCCTGCTTCCGTAAAATGGTCGTTCTATCTGGGAGGGATTGTTTTCATACTGGCTGTGCTGTGGACAATAATCCGGACAAAAGAATACTCGCCCGGGGAAATGGAAGAGTTCTCCGCTAAAACGAAAGAAAGCGAAGAAAAGGAAAATGCCCAAATGAATATCAACACCCGAAGCTATAACACCCAGGGATTGATTTTGCTTGGGAGCGGTGCTGTCTTTACTTTTCTTACCTATATTTTAAAACTGTATCCGGGGCTGTATATATTAACGGCTGTACTCATCGTATATGGTATTTTGCAGATCATTGCCGCGAAACGTTCATCGTCGGGCAAAAACGGCGGAATGGTTGAAATCATCCACGACATGAAGAACATGCCTCCTGTCATGAAAAAGCTGGCCTGGGTGCAAATGTTTACCTGGTTTGGTCTTTTCTCCATGTTTATCTATTGTACGCAGGCTGTAACGAGTTTCCATTATGGCAGTACCGATCCCAAATCGGTTTTGTACAATGAAGGTGCCAACTGGGTAGGGGTATTAATGGCTGTGTACAATGGTGTCGCAGCCTTGATCGTATTCCTGATACCTCCTGTATCAAAAAGGATTGGCCGTGTTCTGACCCATAGCATCAGTCTGGTCATCGGCGGACTGGGTCTGGCCTCATGGTATGTTTTTAAGGATCCCAAATTATTGATCCTTTCCATGACCTGCATTGGCGTTGCCTGGGCAAGCCTCCTGACCATACCGTATGCCATACTGGCAGGATCACTGCCTCAAAAGAAAATGGGTATTTACATGGGCATATTTAATTTCTTTATCGTGATACCCCAGATTGTAGCATCTGCTATCCTGGGGCTGCTGGTTAAAAGCGTATTCGGTGAACAGTCCATCTATGCCCTTGTGCTGGGCGGCGGAACCATGATCATTGCCGGAATCCTGATGCTGTTCGTGAAAGACACTTATGATAAAGCCTGATGAATATGAATGCTCTCTGGACCATACGATCGGATAAATTTGTCAATGAGAAGGAAAGTATAATGCGCAATGGCAATGTGTACCAGGTTGCGAACGGATACATGGGCTACCGCGGCACACTCGACGAATTCGGTGCAGATGAACTGGTGGGAATTACACTTTCCGGTATCTTCGACCGGGTAGGTGATGCCTGGCGCGAACCTGTGAATGCGCCCAATGGAGGGTTTACACAGGTTACCCTTGATGGCTATGAAATTTCAGCGCTGACTACCCCTGTAAAAAAGCATTCCCAATGGCTAAGCATTGAAAATGCGGTTTTCAGCCGCGAGACTGAATATGAATCGCAGGGCAAAACGCTTACCATCCAATCCACGCGATTCTTGAGCACTGACACGCCGAACCATTCAGCTTTACCTGTGACAAAAATGCCAGGATTAAAATCCGCACAGGGATTGACTTTAATATCTGGGATCTGAATGGTCCGCATCTGATAAACGTGAAAGCAGAAAAAGAGAAGGACACCTTGGTCCTTCATGCGGTTACAAATGAAAATGCAAAGAAAATTGCCGTTGCTGAAATCATTGACCTGTCTTTCGGAAAAGAAACGCACGAAATAAAGGAACGGAAAAATCTACGCGTGATTGAACTGGATGCCGAACCCGGGAAAACCTATACTTTTAATAAGTATTTTGCTGTTTTTACGGATAATGATCCGGTTACCGTATCGGTTACGGATAGCGCTATAAACTGTGTAAAGAGAGCAAAGGACCGGGGTTATGAGGCGTGTTTGAAAGAACACAATGCCCAGTGGGCAACAAAATGGGAAACCTGCGATGTGAAAATTGACGGCGACGATGAAGCCCAGATTGCACTGCGGTACAGCATATTTCAGCTTTTAATTGTGGCCCCGGTCAGGGGTACGGGAAACTCCATTCCGGCCAGGGCATTGTCGGGACAGGTATACAAAGGAGCCATATTCTGGGATACCGAAATGTTCATGTTCCCTTTCTTTTTATACACTTACCCGGAGAAAGCCGTGGAACTGATGCGATACAGGATTAAAACCCTGGACGGAGCGAGAAGAAAAGCACAAACCGAGGGGGCAGGCTTCAGGGGAGCTTTTTATGCATGGGAAAGCCAGGAAACAGGTGATGATGCCTGTACCTATTTTAATATTGGCGATCCGCATACCGGAAGGAATCTGCGGACCCATTTCCGGGATAAGCAGGTCCATATCAGCGGAGATGTGGCCATTGCCATGTGGGAGTATTTTAAAATTACAGGGGATGATTTGTTGCTCCTGGAAGGCGGAGCAGAGGTAATCCTTGAATGTGCCCGTTTCTATTACTCCTATGCCTATTTCAAGAAAGATAAGAACCGGTATGAAATTTTGGATGTGATCGGTCCCGATGAATACCACGAACGGGTTAACAACAACGCGTTTACAAACATGGTGGTCAAAGCCACCTTTGAAATAGCAATGGCTGTAATAGGTTATCTGAAGCATAATCACCCTGCGGAGCTCGATGCACTGATAATGAAGATTGACATAGCAGAGGAATTGCCGTGTTTTGCGGAAGCTGCGGAACTGTTATATATTCCACAACCGGATAAGGAAACAGGGGTTATTGAACAGTTTGACGCCTATTTTAAACTAAAAGAAGCGACCATCGAAGAGTTAAAAGCCCAAAAGATCCATCCTGATGAATACATGGGCGCCGGACAGGGTTTGGCCGTACCGACCAAAATTATTAAACAGGCGGATGTGGTAACGATGTTAAATGTGTTCAGGGACAGGTATTCCACGGAAATAAAAAAAGCCAACTGGGAGTATTATGAACCCCGCACCGAACACGGATCGAGTCTGAGCGCCTGCGGATACGCCATGGTAGCCGCTGAATTCGGCAACCTTGATTTTGCCTATCGGTATTTTATGAAAACGGCATCGATCGATGTCGAGGCAAAGTACAAAGTATACGTGGGCACTATTTTTATGGGAGGTTCGCATCCTGCAGCCAACGGGGGTGCATGGATGACGGCCGTATTCGGTTTTGGCGGTGTGAAGGCAGATGAAAACAAGGTAACAATTCAGCCACGGTTGTATAAAAAATGGAATGCACTGCAGTTTACTTTGTTTTATAAAGGAGACCGGTTCGCCATAAAAATTACGCAAAAGGCCGTTGAAATTATTGCAAATGCGGCAAATAAGAGGAGACATACTTTTATCGTGGCTGGCAAATCCATCGATTGTTCGCCCGGTAGCACCTATACGATAAACTAATATTTGACTGACCGGGCAGTCGAATTATTAAATCTATTCTGGGCAAATTGATGCATAACCTTTACCCTAACTATAATCATATAACGATATGAAAAAAGCGGTTGTTTTATTGATGTCTTTAATGCTTTGCTCCGGGGGATTTAGTCAGGATACCCTAAAAAACCTTCCCGAGTTCAGCTTACCACTGACAGATAAAAAGCTGGTCATAGCGCATAACATGACCAATATTATCCGGTATCAGGGACATAAAATGGAAGACAGCGGAGATCCTCAATACTATTCTCCTGTCGGCAATGTAACTGAGAACCTGGGAGGAATGGTGCAGGTCAGGGTGATGTACGACAAGTATTTTAAAGATTCAACCCTGGAAAAAACCGTGGAGTTTGAGATGCGCACTGCCATGAAATGCGGGATCGACGGATTTCAGTTTTATTATCCCTTGCGGCAGAGAGGTCCGGATGACGACATTATTATTGCGTATTTCAAAGTGGCCGATAAGCTGAATCTTGATTTTAAGCTGACCCTTTGTCCTTCTCATCCGAGTGAGCTGAAAGAAGAGGCAAGAATAGCCGAATATGCCCGCAGGATGAATTATATATTTGATGCCGTGGGGCATGACAATACACACTGGTTAAGGACACCGGATGGCAGGCTGATCCTGTATTTATGGTACGGCGAACAGATTGCCGATGTGCCTGCCGATCCAAAAGGATTGCCCAGGATGTTTTATGCAGCCAGGGCTTACAAAAAGCTGTCGCAGAAAGTGAACGAAAATTTTGCCTGTGTGGTGGCGATTAATCATCAGATAAGCGATGCAGAAACCAGGGCGTACCTCGATTATTTTCCGGCGGTCTGGATGTGGACCATTCCTTATACGGATGCCTATGTGGGCAAAAAAGTGGCACAAGCCTGTAAGGAGCGTGGTCGTACTTTTACCGGTTCAGCATTTTCTGATTTTTATACATCGAAAGTTTTAAAAACAGGCACATGGGATATGTTCGATTATGCCATTGATGCGGCAACGGCAGGGATTAATAAGATCGAGCGCAAAGGGATCATCACCAACCTCTCGGAGAACTACCGCAAATTGCTTGAATTTGCCATTGAGGAAGATGTACCCATCATCAATATCATCACCTGGAACGACTACCCTGAAGGGCATCACCTGGCGCCGGAAATCAATCACAACTACGGCTTCTCGGTATTATTAAATCATTATAAGGCACTGTGGAAAGGAGAACTATCTCCTTATTCCGGCAAGGATGTGGCCATCGTATTTTTCAAGAAGTACAAACATGATGAGGTGCCTGATCCTTATAATGTACCCTTTGTGACTAT
>JAGDMB010000072.1 GCA_017860375.1 Bacteroidota bacterium
TATTATTTATATCCATTTAGTATCCATTTAGTATCCATTTTTATCCATTTAAATTTACATAATATTTATGAATATATCCATTTAGTATCCATTCTTATCCATTAATTGTTATCCAAAAGTTGCTTCCATTAGCCATAACTGCATGTTTTTCTGACTAAAAGATATTAAAAACGTGCAGTTTTCCTTGAAAAATGCACGTATATTATTAACAATTAAATGTATATAACTTTTCGCCAAACCCTAAGTATCTCTAATGAAATATGAGGAGCGTTCTCCATATCCGACTTTAAAACAATGAACCACAACATATTAATGTTGAATCGATTTTTTGACATGTTCGGTATTTACCCATATTCTACCAAAAATCAGAATTATGTTAAGGGACTTATATTATACGGCACTATGGCCGCTTTAAGTTTAACGAACTATTGTTGCTTAATTGGTTTCTTTTTTTTAACTTGCTCAAACCATGACTTCAGCATGTGCAGTTATCTGATTTTCAATCAGGAAAGATTAAGCACATGCGATCTGCATGTATAGTTTTAGATCCATTTATTGTAAAAACTTTTCAAACTACCCTATCATGAAAAAAACTACCATTTTATTATTTGGATTCATTTTCATCATCACCACTTTATGGCTCGGATGTGACAAGAATAATGACCCCGAGATCACCATTGCCAATGATACGATATTTTTTGCTTCAACCTGCGTAGGAACAACCGTTACGGAAGAGGTCAGGCTTACCAATACAGGTAAGGAAGATCTTGTGATCAGTTCAGTTTCTGTTGAAGGTGGTGACGAATGTTTTTCGGTTACGGGCAATTACAGCACTATAGCTGCAGGTGCTGACTGCAATGTGGAACTCACTTTCGGGCCAACAGGGTGCGGGACAAAAACAGCCGACCTTGTGATCAAATCAAATGCCAAAACTAATCCTGAGTACACCCTCGCACTTACGGGGGAAGCATTGCCACAACCCGGTAAATGGGAAGGCACGGATGTACAGTTCTATGTTTCTGTAAATGGTACAACGTTAACCCCTGAAGGTTCAACACTGGCCGAAGGAGCTTCCCTAATTGTCACCGCAAAAGGGAATGCATGCGGAGGTTATATTACCATGACCCGGTATTACTCATCAGAAATACCCATCGAGAATTCAGGTTTCAGTTTCATTTCATCCGATGACAATATAACAGGCACATTTACTGAAGACAACGTCTGCAATGTATCAGGTTCAATAGATGGTGCTATATATTATCCATCGGTATGCAATTTTACGTTGCAAACAGCTTCACTGCATGCCACACCTGCCGGCACCAAGTCAGCCGATGGAGGCCTCACGAACAACGAATGTATACTTGAGTATTATCCCGATGGCAAGATCAGATCGAGGATAGAGATTGTGAGGTATTAGGTCTAAGGGTAAAGAATCCCCACCCTGTCAATAATGGAATGATCCTTCCAGGTCCTGCAGACGCTGGAAGGTCCACCCTGACAGGGTGGGGGGAAAATCAAAAAGAGAAAGCCGGTAAACCGGGCTTCCTCTTTTCTTCCTTTAATTATGAAAAACTGTGCCTGAAAAGATCATCCGCATTTTGTGGAACCACAGGATGTGCAAATGAGGCATCCTTCCTGGTAGGTCAGGCTGTCGGACCCGCATTCGGTGCAGCTGCCTTTCTTTACCCGGGTTCCGTTGGGAATGTACTTGCGCAATGCACGTTCAACCCCGTTTTTCCAGGTATTGATGGTATCGCTGTCAAGCCTCAGGGATGAGATGAGGTTGACCACGTCGGGTATAGGCATGCCATGACGCAATACGCTGGAGATCAATTTTGCATAATTCCAGAATTCCTTGTTGAACATGTGCGAAAGTCCGCCAAGGGTATTCTTGTATCCATATTTATCCACATATTGAAAATCGTACCGTGAAACCCCGTTTTCATCCTTGGTTTTGATTATCTGTCCGCGGGTTATTGACTTGGGGATAGGAAACATTTCATCGTCGACGATACCGGTAAATATTTCATAGGGCCGGTTATCCTTTATCCCGATAAATGCGATCCATTTCTCCTCGTTGTTGTTAAACCGGATGATTTCGGCATCGAGTATTTTTGGCCGTTTAAAGCGGATCCCGTCGACAGGCTGTTCCTCGTCCTTGTCTTTGGTAACCAGCACACCGGTGCGTGAACCGTCGCGGTATACGGTCACCCCCTTGCATCCGCTGTTCCAGGCGGTAACATAAAGCTGGCCGACCAGTTCTTCCGAAGCATGGTTGGGCAGGTTGATGGTAACGCTGATGGAATGATCCACCCATTTCTGGATCTCGCCCTGCATACGAACCTTGCTTACCCAGTCAACATCGTTGGAAGTGGCCTTGTAATAAGGGGATTTTTTTACGATTTCCTGCAGCTTTTCATCGTTCATCTTCTTGACTTCCTCCACGTCGTACCCGTTCACTTCGAGCCAGGTGAGGAATTTATGATGGAAAACGTTGAATTCTTCCCATTTGTCCCCGACCTCATCTTCAAAACTTACGGTGACGTTGGCGTCATTGGGATTCACTTTACGGCGGCGCTTGTAAACCGGCAGAAAAACCGGTTCAATGCCTGAAGTGGTCTGGGTCATCAGACTGGTCGTGCCGGTGGGGGCAATCGTAAGCAGGGCAATATTCCGTCGTCCGTGTTTCACCATGTCGCGGTACATGGCTTCATCTTCATTTTTAAGCCGCAGAATAAAAGGATTGTCCTTTTCGAGGTGGGAATCATAGATGGCAAAGGCACCCCGCTCTTTGGCCACTTCCACCGACGAACGGTATGCTTCAATGGCTAGCGTTTTATGCACCTCTACCGAGAAATCAATGGCATCGTCACTGCCATAGCGGAGTCCAAGGCCGGCCAGCATATCGCCTTCGGCGGTAATGCCGATCCCTGTCCTGCGTCCTTCTTCCGCTTTCACTTTTATGTTTTCCCAGAGCTTTCTTTCCACCCTTTTAAGTTCGGGATCCTCCGGATCGGAGTTTATCTTATCCTGGATGGCGTCAACCTTTTCAAGTTCCAGGTCGATGATATCATCCATGATTCGCTGGGCGTAATGGACATGTTTCCTGAAAAGGTCGAAATTGAATTTGGCTTTGGATGTAAAAGGATTCTCCACGTAACTGTACAGGTTAATCGCCAAAAGCCGGCATGAATCGTAAGGGCACAACGGGATCTCCCCGCATGGATTCGTGGAAACCGTACGGAAACCTAAATCTGCGTACGCATCGGGCACCGATTCACGAATGATGGTATCCCAGAAAAGGACACCGGGTTCAGCAGATTTCCAGGCATTGTGTACTATTTTTTCCCAGAGATGACGGGCCTGGATCTCCTTTTTATATACAGGCTTTTCAGCATCCACCGGGAATTGCTGGACATATACATCATCGTTCACAACGGCCTGCATGAATTCATCATCGATCCTTACGGAGATATTGGCACCGGTGACCTTTCCGCGTTCCAGCTTGGCGTCAATGAATTGTTCGGCATCGGGATGCCTGATGGAGATACTGAGCATCAGGGCTCCCCTGCGGCCATCCTGGGCAACTTCACGGGTGGAATTGGAGTAACGCTCCATAAAGGGAACCACGCCGGTGGAAGTAAGGGCGCTGTTCAACACCGGTGTTCCTTTGGGCCGGATATGCGTGAGGTCATGGCCCACGCCGCCCCTGCGTTTCATAAGCTGAACCTGCTCCTGGTCTATTTTCATGATCCCGCCGTAAGAATCGGAAGTGCCGGGATTCCCTATAACAAAGCAATTCGAGAGGGAAGCAACCTGGAAATGGTTCCCGATGCCTGTCATCGGACTTCCCTGCGGAACAACGTACCGGAATTCCTTCAGGAGTGCGTATACTTCATCAAGGCTGAGAGGGTTGGGGTATTTTTGTTCCATCCGTGCGATCTCACTCGCTATGCGCCAATGCATCTGATCGGGATCCTTTTCGTACAACCGTCCGAAGGAATCTTTCAGGGCATATTTATTGACCCATACGGTGGCAGCCAGTTCATCGCCCTTAAAGTATTCCAGCGAGCAGCGAAGGGCCTCATCGTATGTGTATGTTTTTTTCCCGTTATCCGATCCGTCTTTTACGGTTTTCTTCATTTCAGTTGATGGTTGTGTAACTTTTTCAGTTTTGGTCTCTTCAGCCTGCATTTTTCGAAATTTTTAAGACGTTGAAAATTCGCGAGATAATAATCCGTTGGAAGTGGTTCTGACGTTAGCGCAATTTAGAAACAGAAACCCTTGAAACTATGCGCTATCGTTCGTATTTATTAACATTTAAAAATAGTTATGAACGCGGGATTTCAACGTTTTGATAAACTGATAATTAATTTTAAAAGCTAAAAGAGATATTAATATCTTAAAATATAAAATATCTAACAATCTGAATATCAAGGATATAATATAATAAACTCATAATCAATTAATTAAGTAATTATAAAGCATTGCATAAAAAAATGCACATTCATTATTTTTATGCAAAAAAGGGTAATAAAAAATCGCAAAAAAAAGAACAAATCCTGTGCAAAATTACATCAAAAGGAAGTCGAAATCGGAGAGAACGGTTAACTTTTAATTCTTCAAACCCTTAAATCTTCAAATTTTCAAACCTTATCTGACCGGCATGAAGCGTATGGCCTGACCCCCTCCGGGAGCGAGGATCAGGGACATTTTTTGCGATGCAGTAACGGTTGTTTCAGCATAGCTTATATCGGCAGGATTGTTTTCGCAATCGGCATTATCCCCGTCTTTAAAAATTTGTGCACGGTAGGATGCGTCAGGCAGCAAAAAGGAAAGGTCAAGGATCAGCTCTCTCCTGTTCTCATCGGTAATTGCCCCAACGAACCAGTCATCGGAAGCCCTGTCTTTTCTTGCGGTTATAACATAATCTCCGATTACGGCATCGGGGATCCGCGTTTCCTCCCAGTTTACCGGAACCATTTTAATAAAATCAAAGGCTTTTTCATTCCGGTAATTTTCAGGCAGATCGGAAGCCATCTGCAGCGGACTGTAAAGGACCACATAAAGTGCAAGTTGTTTGGCGAGGGTTGTCCGTACCCGTGTCTGGGGCAGGATAGGATTTTCAAAATTGAAGGTTCCCGGGGTGAAATCCATAGGACCTGCGAGTCCGCGTGTGAAAGGTATAATGGTCGTATGATCCGGAGGGTTTCCTCCGTCACTTGACCAGGCGTCCCATTCCTGTCCCCTGACCCCTTCGAGGGTCATCAGGTTCGGATAGGTGCGCTGGAGCCCTGTGGGCATAACAGGTTCATGAATATCCACCATGAGCTGATACCGTGCGGCTGTTTCCACCACTCTCCGGTAATGCCGCACGCCATATTGGCTTTTATGCCTTTCTTTGCCGTCGAGCAGATCGCAGACATACCCTGTTTTCACGGTCTTCACTCCCAGGCGCTGATAAAGACTGTAAGCAGTGTCAAGCTGATTCTCATAATGAGTCACGGCTCCGCCGGTTTCATTATGGCTGATCAGGTATACATTTTTGGATGCCGCATACCGGGTAACCTCCCGGATATCAAAATCGGGATAGGGCTCCGTGTAACTAAAGGAATCACATGAAGTCCAGTTATATTCCCAGCCCCGGTTCCATCCTTCTGCCAGTACACCGTCGAATCCGTTGGCTGCGGCGAAATCGATGTATTTATTTGTATTGGCCGTTGTGGCCCCGTGGCGGGGACCCGGTGACCATGTATACAAGCCATGGTGTATCCCCCACCAGATTCCTATATATTTACCGGGTTTAATCCAGGAAATATCCGGTATTTTGCATGGTTCATTCAGATTGAGGATCAGGTAAGACGTGACCAGATCTTCGGGAGAATCGGCAACCATTACGGTTCTCCAGGGTGTGACAAAAGGCGTTTTTCCGATCACCCGAATACCGGTTGACCATGGAGTCAGATCACATTTCAGCCTTGCAGAATCGAGGCACACCAGGTTCATGGCCGCATAATCCGTAAGGTTGGCTTCATGGATGGCCAGGTACGTATCCTCCTTTGTTACGAGGGTCAGCGGTGTGCATACCGTATCCATGCGGTTAATCGGGGTGCGGCGGTAAAGGCTTTCATAAAACCTGTCCTTATACGCCGGGATCCACCAGGCGTCATAGACCTCAGGCATAACAAATTCAGTAAGCTCATCCATAATTCTGACGGAGTCGATATTTGCCTGCCGGGGTATTTCATACCGGAACCCAAAACCGTCATTGTATACCCTGAAAACAAGGTTCATTTCCCGCTTTAAGTCCTTCTTCTCCTTCAGGTGGATCGTAAGTTCATCATACTTGTTCTCGATAAGCCGCTTTTCTCCCCAGGGCTGTTCCCATGTTTCATTAAAAAAGCGCGATTCGGAACCGGTTATCTCCAGATGATCTCCGAGATCCGGCATATTCTGAAAGCGGAATCCCAGTCTCGATTTTTCCAAAAGGACTTTGTCCCTTTTTTTTGCTGAATAATATACCTTTCCTTTCCTGGTCTCAACCGAGATAGTTATATTCCCGTCAGGTGAAGTTGCCTTTTTATTTACCGGTACGTTTGCTGGCTGGCACGAAAACAGCATGGAGACTACAATTCCGGCTATCAGCAAGGGAAAAGCTTTCATTCAGGTTTTCAATTAAAAATATATTCTCCTTCCGGGATTATTCAATCCTGTCCGGTATCAGATACCTCGATTTAATCCTTACACAAGCTACCTGACTGCCTTCAGGCTGTCAATAAGGTGAACGGCCTTGTCCGTCTGCAATGACACAAAATAATAGAATGCCTGGTCGAGCATCTTCTGTTCTTTCTGCTGTCCGGACAATTCTTTTCTGAGAACCTGCAGATCATATATTTTCTCGAGTTCCGGCTTTTGATAAGCCACACCGGTGAATTGCTGTACATGTTCAAGCATGGTATATTCGAATTCAAGGGTCGGTTCGATCATGGTCCCTTCACCGAAATCATTCCAGGTGATCAGCTGAAGGAAATCAACACTTGCTGTTTCTGCTTTCTGAAGGGTTGCCTGCATGGTTTCACCGTTTTTATGATCGATCTCCCATCCCATGCCCGTACCCCAGCCTCCTTCTTGGTAGAAGTCTTTAAAACCAGGATATGCTCCTCCAATGAATACATCGAATGCATTCATCCCTGCATATTTCGTATCCAGGGAAGAATTATCCACCCAGATATACTCACCCGAAGAGGAAGGAGAGGTTTGATTTGACTTCCCGTTCAGCACCACAAAACAGGGCTCAGGCAAAAGAACCGAAAGGATCTCGGCCCACTCATCAGGCTCATGAAATTCTTCGGGGCCGAACACCAGCAACAAAGGTTTTTCATTTACCGTAATATAGGAAGGTTCTGAAAAATAATACTGTTCCATGTACAACATATCATCCTGTGCCCCGGCTATGCGATCAAAGTCAGGTTCGTCAGCCACTGCCGCCGTAATGGTTCGGTCCTCATATACGATGGCGAAATCCAGACCAACCTCATCCAACGCATTGATCAGGGCTTCTGAATTTGTCCGGATTGACTCATAGTCATTCCGGTCAGAAGAACCGTACCAGTCAATCAGTACTCCGTCAATGCCTGAATATTTCATCAATAGCAGGTGGTATTCCAGCACATCGGGATCTCTTGATGCATAGGGCCCTATCAACGGATAAAACCAGGAAGCGATCTCCCGCTTTCCATCCTCATCAACAAGGTCAGGATTCATGGTACTCATCGTCCAGTGCATACCCCATTGGCCATTTGCTGACGTCTCTTTGGTCTCAAACCAGGGCATGTAATGCACCCAGGTGGGCACCGGATTGGTTTTCGGCACATCTACCGGGGCATACACCTTGACGGTAAATTCATCGCCGTTTGCCGGCGGATCTTCGCCGCAGGATCCCAGGCATGATAACACCAGCAATCCTGTGCCAATGGTTAAAAATCCTTTCATGGATTACCCTTTTCCTGCAAACCTCATCTGTTTAGTATCCATAATTCTGCTCCAGCAAAGGATTCTTCACGATTTCCGTTTCGGGGATAGGGAATACACAGGTATAAGGTTCTGTGGCAGGAGTCACCCAGCTGGCTTTGAAATAGTCACCCGAACGGATATTGTCCGTACGACGGTGTCCCTCGAAAACAAATTCCCGCATCAATTCATCATCGAGGAATTCCAGGTCGACTGTCTCCGGTGTTTCCATACCGGCCCGGGTCCTTATCTGGGCCATCAGGGGTCTTGCCAGTGCCGGTGTACCGAGCCTTATAAGGCATTCAGCCTTCATAAGCAGCACTTCGGCATACCGCATGACAACCCAGTCGTGGTCTCTTTCCCATACCTCGTCGAGTTTCACTTCGTATTTATTCAGGCGGACGCCCTCGTTCTGTTCAGCGGCTACAAAATTGACGATCTGCTCGGTATAGATCAGCGGATTGCCATTGCTCATCAATACAACGGAACCGGTTGACAGGTTAATCTGTTCACCTTCGAGCATGGACTTTTTCCGGACATCCTTATCGTCAAACGATGACCACAGACCTGGCTGTCCACAAATGCCGTTTGCGCTCCACTGCCATTGACCGGTGGGTGAAAAAGCCAGGCGCTGGTTATAATGGTACGACATGGAATTCAGGTAATTTCCCAGTGTATTTTCCTTATGATCGTAAGGAATGGCAAAAATAATCTCTCCGGAAAACTGGTTTTCGGTAAGAAAATTGGCAAAATAATCCGTTTCCAGCGAATAGCCGGTAACTTTGTCACAGGCATCGATACAGTCCTGCCAGCGGGGAGTGCCGGGTGTTTTTCCATTGGCATCCACAACGGAAGTAAATACTTCTGCATTGAGATACAACCGGGCAAGGAGGGTATATCCGACGTTACGGGTAAACCTGCCATAGATAATGTTTTCAGGCAGTTTGTCCAAAATGTCAAGCAGTTCGGATTCAACAAAAGCAAACACTTCAGCCCTTGGTGATGTAGCGGGCTGCGTGGTATCACCAAAATCAACAACCAGGGGCAC
>JAGDMB010000367.1 GCA_017860375.1 Bacteroidota bacterium
TTTCTGGCCATGCTGAAAATTGTCCTCAAGAATATTCCCTCCATGCAGCCCTATTCTTACCTTTTGGGTACACGCGGTACTCAAAGACATGCCATTACTGCAGAAAACATCAGAAAATTCATAGGACGGTTCCGCAGAAAGGATCAAATAATGAAGAACTGAAGATCTGAAGGTTTTTTGCCTCCATCCGCACTTTTTTAATTTTTTACCATTTTTTCGCTTGGAAATTGAATTATTCTTATTAACTTTGTATATCAAAGTACTTTTAATATGAATTCAGATCAGGAACAACTGCAACATCTGTCGGAGATCCGGAACCTTATGGAACGGTCATCAAAATTTCTTTCACTCAGCGGGCTTTCCGGGATAACTGCCGGTCTAATCGCTCTACTGGGCGCCGGGACCGCATTTCTCTATCCCGGTAGTGACATAAGTTTCTTCGATAGTAACCGGTATTTGGCTGACAGGTTATTCTTACAGGGAGGGAAGGATACCCTATTCCTTGTCGCAGACGGCCTCATCATCCTTGTTCTGGCAATCGCTTCCGGCATTTATTTTACAGCCCGGAAAGCCAGGCGGAACAAAATTCAGGTGTGGAACAGCACATCGAAACGGCTCGCGGTAAATCTGTTTATTCCCCTTGCTGCCGGCGGTATTTTTTGCCTCGCGCTCCTTGCCTACGGTATTTTTTTCATGGTCGCCCCGGCAACCTTGATATTCTATGGGCTGGCACTCGTGCATGCCAGCAAGTATACGCTGGAAGACGTCCGCATACTGGGCCTTTCAGAAATCGTTACCGGACTGGCCGCTTCCTTTTTCGCGGATTACGCACTTTTTTTCTGGGCCTTTGGTTTTGGCTTACTCCATATCCTTTATGGGACCCTCATGTATTTTAAATATGAACGGAATGCTGAATCCGTCTGAATCAACTCATCACTGAGCTCGTGAAAGAAATTATATCACGATTGAATAAAATCTTTGACAGCCGTATCCGATTGGGCATTATGTCGGTGCTGGTGGTGAACGAACAGGTGGATTTCAACACCCTTAAGGAGCTGCTGGATATCACAGACGGGAATCTCGCAAGCCATATAGCAGCCCTTGAAAAAAACAGCCTGATCAAAGTTTCAAAACAATTCATAGGACGGAAGCCAAACACGCGCTATCAAGCCACCGAAACCGGAAAAATTGCCTTTCGTGAACACCTCGACTATCTTGATAAATTGTTGAAAAGCCAACCCCAATGATAAAAAAAATTACCCTTTTACTTTGTATTTCAAAGTTCTTTTAATAAAACAATAAGGATTATGGAAAATCTGGAAAAACTTTTAAAACGCATCGCTGGCTCTGTCAGCTTTAAACTGGCCGTCTTGGCCATACTCACCTTGCTCATGCTCATACCGGCAGTCATGATCCAGAATCTGATCAGGGAGCGGGAACAACGACGGGATGAGACGATCATGGAGGTGACTTCCAAATGGGGCAATTCCCAGACCGTGTCGGGACCGGTACTTACGATTCCATTCAAAACGCATGGGATGACAAAGGAAGGAACCGTTACCAGCATACACTATATGCATTTCCTGCCCTCAGACCTGGATATCAGCGGCAGCATAATTCCCGAGGAGCGCTACCGGGGCATTTATAAAGTCATTGCCTACAAAGCCCGCCTGAGCTACAAGGGCACCTTTGAAGCCGCGGATATGAAAACAGTTGCCCCTGAACCTGCCGATGTGGTATGGGATGATGCGTACCTGGAAATTGGCATTCCGGATATGCGCGGCATTAACCAGCCCATTTCCGTCCGATGGAACGAAAGTGATATTCCGGTACTGCCGGGAATTCCCATGAAAGACATCCATGCATCGGGAGTGAACGCGAAAGTACCGGTCGCAGAAAACACAACGGCCTTCTTTTCTTTCGAGCTGGACCTGAACGGAAGTCATTCTCTGAATTTTGTACCGCTGGGAAAAGAAACCCGCGTATTTATTTCATCACCGTGGAAGGACCCCAGCTTTATGGGATCTTTTTTGCCCGATGACCATCATATTACCGACACCGGTTTCACCGCCAAATGGAAGATTCTGCAGCTGAACCGCAACTACCCCCAGCTATGGGAGGATGACAAGGTGGATACCCTGGACTCGGATTTTGGCGTTAGCCTTATCATACCTGTTGATAATTACCGCAAATCGATGCGCTCGGTGAAATATGCCATCCTGTTTGTTGCGCTGACCTTTCTCCTGTTTTTCTTTGCTGAATATATCCACAAAACGAAGATTCACCCGGTGCATTACCTGCTGGTGGGAATAGCACTGACGGTGTTTTATACCCTGCTTACGGCACTGTCGGAACAAATTCCCTTTTCCTGGGCATACCTCATTGCCAGCGCAGTGATCGTGGTGATGATTGCCCTTTTTACGCAGTCGCTGTACAAAAACCGCAGGGTTTCACTTACGGTGGCCCTTTCCCTTACCGCCCTCTACTTGTTTCTTTTTGTCATACTGCAAATGACAGATTATGCCTTGCTTTTCGGCAGCATAGGACTGGTCCTTGTCCTTGCCATTGTAATGTATTTCTCACGAAAAATCGACTGGTATGAAAACGGAAAAAGCAGGAATACCGAAAGTGAGTCCATACCCTAAACAGGATTGATCTCTCAGGATGCACGTGGCTTTCCGGCGGAGTGCGCAAAGTCCGCCGGAAGGTATCCATTATTTGTGCCGCGAAAGAGGTAATTTCGTAAATTGCGAATAAAATTCTGATGCAATGAAAAACAGATCCGGACGGTTTTCCTTGCTTTCAAGGCTGCGCAGCTTTCCTTATGCCTTTCGTGGAATAAGATGGGCTTTTCGTCAGGAACACAATCTTTGGATCCACACGCTGGCGGCAGCGGCAGCCATTGCAATGGGATTCCTGCTGCAAATCAGCGCCCTGGAGTGGATGGTTATTGCCATTGTGATCGCGGGAGTTTTTGTATCGGAACTGTTCAACTCGGCCATTGAAAACCTGGTAGATCTCTGTTCCCCGGATTATGATGAAAAAGCAGGCCGCATCAAAGACATGGCAGCAGGTGCTGTGCTGATAGCAGCCCTGGGCGCCCTTGCCACAGGCCTGATCATTTTTATTCCGAAGCTGCTGGCTTTATTTTAAATACTGAACACTGCTATCGATTACTGATTACCGATCCAAACGCTGCCAGGACCTTCGGACGCTGGCAGGTCTTACCGATTACCGCTTACCTAATACTCTTTAATTGCTCTGTTCTTCTTTCGGGAGAAGGTTGCGTATTCTTTCAATCTGCATCTGTTTAT
>JAGDMB010000368.1 GCA_017860375.1 Bacteroidota bacterium
AGTCATAGTACTGGTGAGGACCCGTGTCATCACACCGTCATCTTGTATGGGCACAGCCTCATCTACCATTGAAGCACTCACATACCAGTTAAACGGGTATGGTACGCCCTTGTATATGCCGAATACATAACTATCGATCAGGTTTGTGTTTTGCCAGATGGTAGCATCATCATATTTGTCGCCGGGGAGGGTATTGAGATAATCTTCACAGGACAACATCCCGGCAGCAATGGCTATGAGCAGAAAATGAAAAATTCGCTTCATACGAGTAGATTTTAGAATTTAATGGATAATCCGGCGGTTACTACCTTCTGCAACGGGTAACCCTGCCCTGCAAACCCATCTCCTTTTGCCTCCATCTCGGGATCGAAATCCTTCATGTCAGGCGAATAGGTCAAAAGATTCAGTCCGCCAATATGAACGCGCACCTGGGAAAGACTGGCTTTTTTAGTAAGATTGACCGGAATCGTATATCCAATTTCTATATTTTTCAACCGGATAAAATCGGTTTTGCGTAACCAGAAGGTATTGGCATTTTCTGAACTTACCCAGTATTCATCATTCCGATTAAAAGTCCGGGGAAAGTCGGTATACGGATCTGCTTCAGTCCACCGCTGGTCATAAAAAGATTTCATGTAATTCCCGCCGCCTTTGCTTCCCGTGAACTGTTCATACCGTACACCCCCTGCCTGGCCCTGCAACAATGCTGCCAGGTCAAATCCCCGGTATTCAACCGTAAAATTGAGACCACCGGTAAGGGTGGGGACCGTATTTTTATAAATTCTTTTCATATCGTCCCCGTCAATAATGGAGTCATTGCTTACATCCCGGAAGATCACATCTCCTGTTCGGGCTACAGCAGGGTGTGGATAATTATCGAGGTCTTCCTGGGTCTGGAAAATTCCGATGGCTTCGTAATATAATCCGGATTCCATCGGGTATCCGGTTTGTTTTTGCCATTCAGGTGCACCTTCTGCCTCATCAAAGAACAATACCTTGTTCTTTGCCCATAACAGGTTAAAACCGGCTGAATAGTTTACTTTGCCTTTGCTTTCATGCCAGTTAATATTAAAATCGAATCCCTGGTTTAAAACCTCACCCAGGTTAATCTGAGGTA
This sequence comes from Bacteroidota bacterium, assembly GCA_017860375.1. Taxonomy (GTDB): domain Bacteria; phylum Bacteroidota; class Bacteroidia; order Bacteroidales; family UBA10428; genus UBA5072. The sequence continues at coordinate 1,118 of JAGDMB010000368.1, forward strand.
AAATACCGGCAGTACCTGTCATTTCAGGAATGGATGCCGTCTGAGTGATCAATATCATGGTGCGCAGGTTGTGGAAATAATCTGCCGTCAGATTCAGCCGGCTACCGAAAAGGCCCATATCGAATCCGATATTGGACTGGTTGGCCTCCTCCCATTGTGCTTTTGAGTTACCGGCCAGGCTTTCATAATAGACCGGATTACCGGCGCCATTTCCGGTTACAAAATATTGCCAATACAATGAATACAAGGAGAAATACTGATAGGGCGGGATCTGGTCGTTTCCGGTTTTTCCCCACGATGCACGGATTTTAAGATCAGAAATCAGATCGCCTGCCGGACTGTTTCGAAAGAAGTTTTCTTCAGAAATCCTGTATGCCAGTGATATACCAGGGAAAAATCCCCATCGTGTCTCGGGGGCGAATTTGCTGGTACCCTGGTATCGCCAGACAAATTCAGCTATGTATTTATTTCGGAATGAATAGTTTGCCCTTCCGAAGTAGTTTTGCCACCGGTTCGTTCCCGGATTGGATCCATTGGCATACTGGTCGTCCACACTGCCGAAATCCAGCTCAGCCGGATAATTGTTGGCAAAATTCCTGCGTTCAGCTGAAAACCAGTTGTAATTATTCTCAATAAATTCAATCCCTGCAATCACATTAATGGCATGGATCTCGTTCAGGTTTTTTTGGTACATCAGGAATCCGTTTACCAGGTATTCCTTGCTTATCTCCTGTTTTTGGGTAAGGGAGGAATTGCCGTACCCCTCAGGAACCATTACAGGCTGGTTGTTCGTATCCAGGGTACTGCCATCCCAGTCATACAAAATATACCGCTTTGAAAAATATTTATAATAGTTTAAGCCACGGTCGATGGCTCCTGTCGCTGTAATTGAAAGTCCGTTGATCCAGGGAATTTTAACAGCAAGTTTTGCATTGACATTAAAAACATAATTTTCACCTTCCTGTAATCCTGCCTCGGGTGTCGCCTGAACGACAGGATTATTCTGGGAGGTCGGGTCGAGTGGCGGGCCGGGTAATCCGTTAGGCCAGTAGGCGACCTGCATAGGCAAGGCGGCCATCAGATCGCGGAAGACAGTGGAGGATGAAACAGTTGGAAAATTCCGTTCCTCGATCCGCAAACTTGCATCCACGGCAACATCAATGGACTTGTTTACTTTCTGATCGATATTGGCCCGGAAGTCGTGCTGTCTGTATTTGCTGGCGCTGTTCACGAAAAAGCCATCCTGACCCCGGGTGGAAATCGATACGAAAGACCGTATTTTTTCCGTACCGCCTGAAAAGGTAACGTTTGTATTGTTTTGCAGCGACCATGGTTTCAGTACCTCATCGAACCAGTCTGTATTGGGATAATTCCATGGATCCGTGCTGCTGGCGTAGGAAGCAATGTCCTGCTCGGAATAGGTAGGAGGTCGGTTATCGTACAGGTCTACCTCATTGACCAGTTCTGCATATTCCGCTGAATTCGTCAGTTGCGGTATCCTTGTCGGGCGCGACCAACCCATGGTGAAATCGGCCGTGACCAGCATTTTCTCTGCATTTCCCCTTTTGGTAGTTACCAGTATCACGCCGTTGGCTGCCTGGGATCCATAAATAGCACCCGAAGCATCCTTTAATATGGTTATGCTTTCAATGGTTGCCGGATCAATACGCTCGAGTGACCTGTTGGGGACACCGTCCACCACAATCAATGGTGAGTTATCGTTCAATGTACTTCTTCCCCTGATGAACAACGTTGAATAGTCGGCTCCGGGTTCACCGCTCTGACCGACTGCAACAAGACCCGGAATGGACCCACCCAGTGAATTGGAAACATTCAGTGCAGGGGATCTGGCTATTTCAGATCCGCTTACGGAGGCAACAGAACCAGATAAAGTGGCCTTTTTCTGGGTGCCGTAACCGACAACCACGATCTCTTCCAGCGAGGCGATATCGGGAGCCATGACCACATCGACCCGGGTCTGACCCGCAACCGTTATTTCTTTTGTCGTGTACCCGATAAAAGAGAAAACAAGAACCGCGTCAGGAGCAGTAACTTTTATGCGGTATTGCCCGCTGGCATCCGTTGTCACTCCATTGCTGGTTCCTTTTTCAATTACATTTACACCCGGCATTCCGGAATTATTTTCGTCCGTC
>JAGDMB010000073.1 GCA_017860375.1 Bacteroidota bacterium
AATGGAAGTGATCATATTTCTTTTCTGCGGCACCGGTACGGACTGCTTTTGAGAACCTACCGGAAATACAGGGAGATAAAAGATCCTGTTGCACTTAAGAAGGCTTTTACCCTGATGCTGAATTCCCTGCAGGATAAAAAGGACATTACAGGCAATTATGCTGCCGATGCCGCCATGAAGGTGGCCCTTATCGCATTGACGGAAATCGGGCTCGGCTCAACCTCGATAAAAGGAATATTCGTGCACCGTGTATGCCGTGAAAATGCAATCCCTCTGCAGGATATTCAGAAGGAATGGGGGAAACCGGTAGCCGGCATAGTGAATGGTCTGAATTCCATTCAGCGTCTGGATAATCAGGAACTGGCACCGCAGGTTGAGAATTTCAGGAATCTGTTGCTGAACCTTGCGGGTGATGTAAGGGTTATCCTGATCAGGCTTGCCGAAAGGCTTTACCTGATGCGGAATATGAAGACACTGCCACAGGACAGGCAGATCATTCTTGCTGCTGAGGCTTCTTATCTGTATGCCCCTTTGGCCCACCGCCTGGGGCTTTATCTTATCAAATCGGAGATGGAAGATCTGTCCCTTAAATATACCAACCGCGATACCTATGACACCATTGCCCGAAAACTGGCAGAAACCATGCGGAACAGGAAGCAGTTCATTCATGATTTTATCAGGCCCCTGGAGGAGTCCCTTAAAAAACAGGGCTTTGATTTTGAGATCCAGGGCCGCCCCAAGTCCATTTATTCGATCTGGAACAAGATGCAGAAAAAAAATGCCGAATTTGAAGATATTTATGATCTGTTTGCCATCCGGATTATTCTGAACAGTGAGCACAGGAATGAAAAGGCAGACTGCTGGCAGGTATATTCAACCGTAACGGATATTTATCAGCCAAATCCCTTGCGGCTGCGTGATTGGATATCGGTTCCGAAGACCAATGGATATGAATCGCTTCATACCACGGTTATTGGTCCGGGAGGTCGGTGGGTCGAAGTGCAGATACGAACCCGGCGCATGAATGAGATTGCTGAAAAAGGACTTGCTGCCCACTGGAAATACAAAGGTGCAGAAGGCGAAAAAGGGCTTGATGACTGGCTCACAAAGGTAAGGGAGGTCCTTGAAGCCCCCGAATCCGATGCCACTGAGTTCCTCGATGATTTCAAACTCAGCCTGTATTCCAAGGAGATTTTTGTCTTCACCCCCAAGGGGGACCTTCGGAAATTCCCTGCCGGAGCAACCGTACTTGACTTTGCCTATGATGTGCACTCGCAACTGGGTTCAACGTGTATCGGAGCCCGTGTCAACGGCAAAAATGTGCCCATACGGCATGTATTGCAGAATGGGGACAGGGTAGAGGTCCTTACCTCCAAGAACCAAAGCCCGAAAATCGATTGGCTGGGTTTTGTCGTGACGTCCCGTGCAAAAGGCAAGATCAAATTCAAGCTCAACGAGGAAAAGGTAAGGATTGCCGAAAATGGAAAAGAAATCCTGCAGCGGCGGCTGAAAAACTGGAAGATCCCGTTTTCGGATGAGAACATCCGCAAATTGCTGAAGCACTATAAGCTAAAAAACGCCCAGGATCTTTATTACCTGATCAGTACCGATAAAATTGACCTGGCAGGGGTAAAAGAGTGCCTTACAGAACCGGAATATAGTGATGACCATGAGGAAAAAATTGCAAATGAAGCCGAAAAGATCCCGGTCCAGGACTATGGAAAAGCGCTGAAAACCGATGATTACCTGGTCATCGATGACAAGGTTGCCAATGTGGAATATAAACTGGCCCGTTGCTGCAATCCGATCTTTGGGGATGCGATTTTTGGTTTTGTGACCGTAGGTGAAGGCATTAAGATACACAGGCTGAATTGTCCGAATGCAGTGCAATTAATTGGCCGGTATGGATACAGGGTCGTTAAGGCACGCTGGACGCGGTCGGGCAGGGAGACGCTTTTCCCGGTCGAGATTTCCCTGGAAGGAGACCACGATCCATCCATACTGAATACGGTATCCGATGTGCTGGCAAAGGACCTGAAGATCAATCTTCAGTCGATTACGATGGACGCTGCAAACGGTATGTTCACAGGCCGACTGAAGATAACGGTTAAGGATACGCAACACCTCGATTCGCTGATATCAAAACTTTCTTCCATCCCAGGAGTATACCACGTAACCCGGCTGCAGCATTATAATGCAAAGGAATAGGGATACCGATACCCGGGAGCAGTCAATGTCCGTTCAACAATATTCGTCCATTCCTTTTCTTTTTGAGGTAATTTTTGCGTTAATTTGTTTCAAACTCAAAAAAATGGAAGTAAAAGGAACCGCCATAAAAACCACACGGGATTTTATAAAAACAAAATTTCCCGAACAATACGATGCCTGGTTCAATGCCCTGCCCGCCGGGTCAAAAACCTTGTATGAAACCGCTCTCGACGCAACAGGGTGGTATCCGCTCAATGATTCCTATACCGTACCCATCCGCAAAGTGGTTGAAATGTTTTATAACAACGATGCCAAAACAGGCGGAGAAGACCTGGGCAAATACAGCGCTGAAATTGCGTTGAAAGGTTTTTATAAAGTGTTTCTGCTGGTTGCATCTCCTACCTTCCTTATTCAGCGTGCTTCCAAGATCTTCACTACTTTTTACCAGCCCAGTAAAATCGAGGTGGAGGTAGTGCATTCCAATGCCGCCATTCTTAAGATACTGGAATTCGACGGTATTGATTCGGCGCTGGAATACCGCATTGCAGGCTGGGTATTGAAAGCACTTGAACTAGCCAACTGCAGGGAGCCTGCGTATGATATCAAATCATCCCTGGCGAAAGGCGATCCGGAAACTGATATCCTGTTTAACTGGAAATAAATTCAGATCTCTATCAGTTTGTGTTTTACAGCATAAATCACAAGGCTGGCGGCATTGTTTGTATTGGTTTTTGTCATCAGGCTGGCCCTGTGGTGATCGACGGTGCGCTTGCTGATGAACAACTGGCTGGCGATATCCTGGTTGGATAATCCTTTGCAGATCAGCATTAAAACTTCCTTTTCGCGGTCGGAGAGGCTTACCTGCTCTTCGACCGGGGCGGAGGGTCTGGTCTTGAATTTGTTGACAAAGCGGTACAGGATCTCTTCGGTGAAATAATTGTTCCCCTGCAACACATTGGTAACGGCTCTTCGGACTTCTGAAAAATCAGAGTTTTTCATAAGAAAACCGCAGGCTCCGGCATCAATCATCTTTTGAAAATATTCCTCATCGCCAAACATGGACAAAGCAATTATCTTTAATTCCGGAAAACGGACCAATGCCTGCACGGTTGCATCAATACCGTTCATTACCGGCATTTCTATATCCATCAACACCAGGTCGGGCTGCTTTTCCGTTAAGCGGTTCAGGAAATCTTCCCCATTCTCGGCCTCCCATACCTCATTTACCTCCTGCAGGTTCTTCAGCAACAGCTTCAAGCCTTCCCTGAAAAGTTTATGGTCATCTACCAGAAAGATATTAACTTTTTCCATATGTGATGGTTTTGGGTGTTGATTGCAACACGATATTCGTCATCATACCCTGCGGTTTTATGCGCTTGAAGGCAATGCTTCCGTTAATGGTTTTCAGCCGTGATTGCATATTGAAGATTCCCATACCGGTTTTATCTTGCAATTTCTCGGTTTCAAATCCTACCCCGTCATCAAAGTATTGTGCCACAAGGCGATTATCCGCATAATGAATCAGCAAAGATGCTTTTTGCGCCCGGGCATGTTTCAAGGTATTATTGAAGAGCTCGCATACCACACGGTATAAATTGATCTCCGTCGGGTTTTCAAAACGTGTATTTTCAATATTGCTGCTGAATGAAATTTCAATTCCACCCACGGCATTTATTTTTTCGATAAAGGATTCGATGGCACTGACCAGACCGAAGTTTTCAAGAATATGAGGGCTCAAATTGTTGGATGTTTCCTTCAATGAGACAATCGATTCATTGATAAGGTTATGAATATTTGTAATAATATCCGAATTGAAACCGGTTATGGTCGATTTATCGATGGCGGAAACCGACATTTTTATATTGGAAAGCAGGGGACCGAGTCCGTCATGTAAATCCTTTGCAAGCTGCCTTCTTTCTTTTTCCTCGGTTTCCATAATGGCCTGAAGCACCTTGTTTTCGGATTCAAGCCTTATCTCATCAATCCGCCTAAGATATCGGAACAGACGTTGAATGAAAAAAACACCGGTTAAAAGGAAAACGGAGGTCATAATGCCAAGCACCCTTTCAATCAATGACATTTCGGCTTCAAGTTCCTTGAAATATACGGGTATGAGGTCAATAATGCGCCGCAAAGCCATCAACAAAAAGGCAATGGACAGAAAGATCCAGCTAATGTTATACTTTGTTTTCCGGGTCAGACTCAGTGCAACACCGGCAGCGGCAAATTGAAGCAATATGGATAGCAGGAGAGCAACCTTCATAAATCACCCGATTCAATGCCTTTCAAAGATATCAAAAAGTACAATGAAATGAAGAATTCCCAAATGTTTACATATGTAACCTATCAAATTATGGTTCTTTTCCATTCGATATTTATATGTTTAATAAACTATATACCAGTAATTTAAAAAGTTTAGTTCAAATATAACTTTCAATGTTTTTGCCTTTTCATTAAAAAACAAAGTAAAAAATGGCATTTTATATGTATTTATTATTCATAACCAGTAATTTATATCGATAATTTAAATTTATACTTTACAAACAAAGGCAGCCGGTCATTTTTGCATTACCTGTGAATCCGGTTCCGGATCACAACCTTCCAAAACAGTGAATAGAAGGCTATCTTTACAGCAAAACACAGCCCGGATTACACCGAAATCAGAACCATCGGTGTACCTCAAGGGATATTTACATAAGTAAATTACCTTATTTCATAATGTTTACATAAGTTAATACCATTCAAAAATATTTTAATTACATTTGTCATAACCATGAAAGAACAGCTTATCAAAATAATGACCCATTTTAATATTTCATCTACCCGCTTTGCAGATGAAATAGGTGTTCAGCGCTCCAGTGTTTCACATATTTTGAGCGGCAGAAACAAACCCAGTTACGATTTTATTATTAAAATACTTGAAAAGTACCCATCAATAAACTCATTATGGTTACTGACGGGGAAGGGCATAATGATATCCGGTGAAACGGATGCGGCAGGTACCGCTGCCGAAGAGCCTGTTTATACGAATATGAGATCTGAATCCAAGGAAGAATTGATCTTTGAGACCAAAAATCAGGATAAAGGAATAAAACAAACAATTGATGACATAAGTAAACAACTAAAGGAAGTTACAAATGTCAATGATTTGATTTCTGTTATTCTTTTGTATACAGATGGAACTTTTCTTCATTTTAAAAAAACGAAGGATCAACAGAAATGATCCTGCCTGCGGATATAAAAATTTTGAGAACCCTGGAACACTATACGGACATACTAGCACGGATTTTTTTTAAAGGAATGACCATGCGCTTTCCCTATAAGGTTTTCGATCGTTTCATTGTTTTTACGCAGGTACGTTGCCAGATCTTTATGAATATCCTCAAAAATGGTATTGTTTATAAACCATTGCGTTCCTATTCCTACTGCAGTTGCTCCTGCCAGTATATATTCCAGCGCATCACTGCAATTTGAAATACCGCCAATCCCTACGATGGGAATCTCCTTTCTGCTACATTCCGGTATTTTTCTAAAGCACTCAAACACCATGTAAACACCCACTGGTTTAATGCATGGGCCGGACAATCCGCCTATCTGATTGCCCAATACCGGCATTCCGCTGTGCACATCGATGGCCATTCCTCTCAACGTATTTATCATCGACAAGGCATCTGTTCCGCCATTAATTGCGGCCTTGCCAATTTGCGTAATATCGGTAACATTGGGACTGAGTTTGGTGATAATGCATAAAGAATCATGAACCTTTGATTTTACTTCCTTTACAACTTGTTCAACCAACAGGGGATCCGCTCCAAAAGCGGCACCCCCTTTTTTTATATTCGGACAGGATACGTTAATCTCAATACCCTTAATAATACTATGCGTATTATAATTCAGTATTCGTTCGGATAATTCGCCGAATTCACTCACTGAGCTTGCAGAAATATTGACCACAACCGGAAGTTCATATTTGCGCAATTCCGGAACATCTTCTTCAAAGAACTTTCGCACCCCCTTATTCTGCAAACCGATGGAATTAAGTATTCCGGATCTGACTTCAACAATTCTGGGTTCTTTATTCCCGAGGCTTTCATTTATAGATACCCCCTTTGTTACAAATGCACCCAACGATGCCAGTATTTTATTCCTGTTTTGCATGAGATTGATCTCATCCCTGCTTCCGGATGTCCCTGAGGAAGTCAGAAGAGGTGTCTTCAGAACCACATTTTTTATTCTTACACGTAAGTTTTTATTCATTCCAGTTGATTTGTTTTGATTCAATAATAGGACCCTCCATACATACACGGGAATTGTGGTTTTCGCCATTTTCAATTGTCTTGCAGACACAGGAAAAGCATACTCCTATTCCACAAGCCATCCGTTTTTCCATGAGAACATAGGTTTTTATATTAAACTGGGCCGTTACCGTATGTACCTTTTGCATCATAGCGAAAGGGCCACAAGTAAAAGTATTGATTTTCAAATGGTTATGTTTCCTTAGATACTCCGAATACGGTTCTGTAACCAGGCTTCCTTTAAATACATTTTTTATGCCTTTGAATTGCACGGCATCTGTATCGCAAAGAAAGGATACATAAATATCCGAACTTTCGGACAAGCCAAAATATTTCAAATCATCTATATAGATTCTTGCATTTCTGCGGGTATTTTCATGACTCTTTGTTCTGCCTGCTTTATAGATGAGCGACTTATAGTCTTCAATGCCGATAAATGCTTTAACTTTAATATTATAGAAACGCAATACCTGCACCAGGTAAATGAGGGGCGCAATACCCACACCACCGCCAACTATATGGATTTCATCCCATTCCTCTTTTACGAATTTCCTTACATCAAATACTTTTCCGAGAGGAGCCAACATTTCAACCTTATCCCCTTTAACCAGCCGGGTTAATTCATTCGTGCCCACGCCTCTGTCCAATACTTTGTAGACGATCTCAAACCGGTTTGGCTTTACCGTATACAAAATGGCAGCCAGTTCCTTTTCGATGTTCAGTTTTGAACCATAATCGTCGCTAAAATTTTCATAATAGGTCCTGTAAATCCCAAACGGACGTTTTAAATAGGAAATTTGTTTCGTCTGAAGATCATTGTGAATATCCGGTTTAACTTTTGAAATGGATTGAATCGTTTTGGATTTAAAACGGTTTTTTTCTTTTAAAGTTGAAATCATCACAAACTGACCCGGCATAATATCCAATGGTTCTTTAGTCTTGAATATCAATTTATACAATTTGGAATCTTCCTTACCAACCGGTATGTTGTCCATAATTTCAACCATGTGCAGGCCCGCCAAATCTCTGCGCTTATCTGAAAGTAGGGTGGAGTTCCGCTTTTTTGAAGGTATTTTTTTAACATCGACTTTATTCGTTTCGATGATCTTCTCACAAATATCATAGCAGGTAGTAAAAAAACTCCTTTTATACACGGTTGCTTTATTTACCTGCCTTGCCTTATCCAGTTCTTCTGAACTTTTAAACAGTACAATATGGATATTTTTAAACGTATTGTTATCTAACGAATAGATATGATTGGACAGATTTTGCAGGTTCTCTGCACCTTGATGTCCAAAACTAAAAATCAGGTTGGTGGTTTTGTTTTTTAAGAGAAAAGCGCAATTTTCTGTAACCGTTTTGTCTTCCGTTAAGCTTGAATGACCATCGGTTTTGAATGAAAGAAGGGATTCATCAAAACATTTCTTGTTTAAATAACAGGTTTTTATATCAAGTTTACGGATAAGGATATTTAAAACAGCAAAACAAAATGCATTGTATGATTTTATATTCGAAAGTTTCTTCCTGACTAAAGCTTTAAACTCTTTATCATTCGTATAATTTGCCAATAAATTGTATTGCATAATTTTTTCTTCCACTATTTTCTGCTTTTTGGAAAGGGAGGTCCGGGTTTCATAGTTCCTGGCATTGATAACGATGGTTCCGTATTTAACAATTCACTTGCCAAATTTACTATTTTATGGTTAAAATTCTATAATTTTATAGCTACTGCAAAAGGACATTATAATATGGATGGTTCGGAAAAAGTCTACATCGTTCTGTTGTGTTTCTTTTTAAAGTGCTGCTTTTCACCTGTTACGCTCTTTCCTCAGTCAAAAAACCTGGTTCCCAATTACAGTTTTGAGAAATATGAAAAGTGTCCCGAGGACTACACTCCTCAGGATATGACGCACAAGCTTGTGCCGCAATGGTCTTATCCTACTATTGCCACCCCTGATTATTTCAACCGATGCAGTCCCCGTAACGTCGGTGTTCCCTCCAATTTTGCGGGAGAAAGTGAGCCCAAGACCGGTGATGCTTATGTTGGTGCCATTTTAAGCGGTACAGAAGAAAGCTACAGGGAATATATCCAGGGAACCGTATTGCAGCCGCTGGTGCTGGGTAAAAAATATTGTGTCCGCTTTTCATATAAACTGGCTTCCTATTCGCGATTTGCCGTCGACAGACTCAGCCTTTATTTCAGTGATGTAGAGATTAAGAATACAATCAATATCAATCTTCCTTATACACCGCAGATCAACAGCAGGGAAGGACTTTTTTTGGATAATATCGATGAATGGGAGGAGTTATGCACTGTGTATACCGCCTCAGGAAATGAAAAATATTTCATTATCGGTAATTTCCGGAACTATGAAAATACCAATTATGTGGTCACCGACAAGAATGTGGTGAATTTGCGCAATAAAGCCTATGCCTATTATTATAT
>JAGDMB010000369.1 GCA_017860375.1 Bacteroidota bacterium
TGATCCAAAACCGCGCACTGAAAAATTCTGTACCGGTGTTTGCCGTAAACCGGAAGATACCTTGCATAATATCCCCGATATGTTGAAAAGAATCAGAGCGGAATATTATCCAGGAAAACAATACCACCAGATAATTAATAAGGACACTGAGGAGTCCCAGTTTGGCAGATAATTTCTTATAAAAAAGCCTGTCCACTATTAAGAATAATCCGTGGTATGCGCCCCAGGCAAGAAATGTCCAGTTTGCACCGTGCCAGAGACCGGAAATTAAAAATACCAGCCACAGATTAAACAACAGATGAAATTTTGTTTTGACACGTCCTCCGGCACAAAGAGGCACATACAGGTAATCCCGCATAAAGGTCATCAGGGTGATATGCCAACGTCGCCAGAATTCCGTTATATTTCTTGAAATGTAAGGCGCTATGAAATTTTCAGGAAAACTGAATCCGATCATCTTCCCCAGTCCGATCGCCATATCGGAATATCCTGCAAAATCGAAATAGATCTGGAAACTGTATGCAATGGTACCCAGCAAAATGGAAAGGGAATCATGGGTATCCGCAGGGACATTGTAAATAAGGTCAGCATAGTAGCCCAGGACATTTGCGATTAATACCTTTTTGCTTAAACCGATCGTAAACCGCATAAGACCTTTAAGCACATTTGAAGCCGTTTCATTTCTTTTCCGGTCGCTTATTTCATCCGCAATTACATTGAACCGTACGATCGGTCCGGCAACAAGCTTCGGGAACAGGAAAATATACAGCATATAATCCGTCAACCGGTCACAAGGTGGTCTTATCTTTCTGTACACATCAATTGAATAGGAAATGGAATGAAAAGTGCAGAAAGAAATTCCAATGGGCAAAGCTATCGCATGCCATGATACGGGACCGGCATGAATATTTGATAAAAAGATATTGAAATTGGCGACTATAAAGTTGGTATACTTAAACAGGACGAGCAATCCCAGACTAAGCATAACGGACAAAATTAACCAGCGCTTTTTGATGGCATCCTTATCCGCATTATGAAGGATCCTGGTAATATAGTAGTTGGCTATTGTCGATGCCAGCAGAAAAAAAACATACTTCGGCGCTCCCCAGGCATAAAACAGTAAACTGCATAACAACGTCCAGTAATTTCTCCATGAAGAGGGGAGAAGATAATACACAATCAGAAAAACAGGCAGAAAATAAAGAAGAAAAAAAATACCGTTAAATACCATGTTGACGAAACAAATTACAGAAAAAATCCATCGCTATTTCACGTACTGATCTGCATAATGCCTTGCGGTCAGCTTTTCTCCCGTGGCTCTTTCGATCATCTCGTTCCAGTAATAGCGTGACCCGGGTTTGAATACATTTTCCACCAGGTATTCTCCCAGTTCAGGATGTCCGGTATAGCTGGATTCCATTTCCCCCAGGATGTTTTCTTGGATGTATGCATTCAGCTGTGCGGCCAGCAAATCGCCCAGCAGGTAATTATGATAATAGCAGGGGTAGGAGGCAATATGAATTTTAGAAGCCCAGTCAGGATTATCCCAGTCCTGGGGCCTTTTTATCAACTGATACTGCTCCGCGATATCCCACCAAAGTTTATTCAGGTCCTGGTCGGGATTTTCGTACATGCCTTTTTCAAAGCGGAACATTACCTGGCACCAGCGGCTGAATACCAGCTTTTCGAGCCGCGCATACAACCTGACATCCCCGGATATTTTCCCGGTTTCTTCGGGTGTAAGATCCAGGTTTCGTTCCATCCATTTCGGATTCGAGGCCATGTTCCCGAAAAAATTGGCAATGGCCTCCGTGGTGAAGGTATGAGCAGGTTCACGCAGGGCAAATACAAGGCTGCTGTCGATGTATTTATCGTATACGGCATGTCCCAGTTCATGCAGCATCGTATTGGTCCAGTACTGGTTGTTGCGTATGTTCGCAACTACGCGGATATCACCCGACCTGTCTATCGATGTGCAGTAGGCATGCTGGTACTTGCCCGGTTTTTCATAGAGGTCGCTTCTTTCAATAATATCCTGGACATTCAGCCCGATGCTTTCATAATAATTTTTTACTACGGTAAGAATATCCTTACCGGAATAGTATTTGTCAAGATCCGATTCATATATTTTCGGGGCTTCCTGGAAAAACCGGTTCTGATAATGCCAGGGCATGAGTCGATCACGACTTATTTTAAGCTGACCGGCCAGAATAGAATCAATCTCATCCTTAAGGCTTTCATAATCCGTGCGGGTTAGCGAATCGAGTTCATCAAAAAGTGTTGAAATCTCTTCCGGATCCTGATCCGATATCCTGAGCGACATCTCGTGATAATTCCTAAAACCCAAATCTCTGGCAATTTCATTGCGCATTTTTACCAGGCTCTTGATATCCCCGGAAACCAATGTCCCAATCACTTTACTGGCTTTCCATGCTTTTTCGAGCTGGGCAGATTTTCTGGAATTCATAAGGATACTGTCTATTTCATTATCCGATAGAGTTTTTCCGTCTACTTCTGCCCTGAAGGTGGAGAATTTCTTTTCAACAGTCTCCTGTAAGTCTATAAGCGCTTTCATCTTTGTGGAGTCAATCTGGTAGCGGATCATTGTATTGTACAGGATATCCAGTTCCCGTCTGATCAGGGAATCCTTAATGGCAGGATTTTCCCTGTATGCCTTCACCGATGAAAATTTATCCTTATCGGCAAGGATCTTTGAATAGGCCAGCTCATATTCCGATCTCTTCCTGTAATCTTCGTCCTTCCCTGAAATGGAAGCCTGAAAACTTGCTTTGTTCCATTCGATGGTAACCGGAATAATTTCCTTTTCAAGGGAACGGAGAAAAACAGTGGCTTCCTTTTCCGTCCGTTTTGTTGAACCTGTACATGCTGTCATCATAATGATTGCAAAAGTTGAATAAAAGACTGCGTTGTTCATTTTCATACCCGTCTGGATTAATTTTTCAATTTGCGAATTTATTTAATCTGAGCGAATGACAGTATAATTAGGTACATAATTTGAGCCATCTTGTAAACGCATGCAACATTCATACTTGACTCCTCCCTCCGCCCCACTGTCATTTTGACCTGCTGGTAAAAGTGGTAAGAAATTTGTTATACCTTTGCCAGGGATTTAAAATTTTAAACTATGTATGCTGGACAATTGATTATTTTAGGCGTATTTATGCTGCTTAGCTGGATCGTCGGCGCACAACTGAAATCAAGGTTTAAAAAATATTCTCAGATTCCGATGAATTATGGCATGAC
>JAGDMB010000370.1 GCA_017860375.1 Bacteroidota bacterium
GCCGTGTATTCCCCCTCCCTTACCGATTTTGTCTTTATGACGAACAAAACAAGCCATATGTTTGTCACGGGCCCCAATGTGGTGAAAGAGGTGCTGAATGAGGATGTTTCGTTTGACGACCTTGGCGGAGCCATGATCCACATGAAAAAAAGCGGGGTGGCCCATTTTGTATACGAGGATGAGGAAAATACCCTCCGCGGTGTTAAAAAGCTCCTCTCCTACCTGCCTTCCAACAATCTCGAAAATCCCCCTTATGTGGAAAGTTTTGAAACCGACAGCCGCACGGATGAGCGATTGCGCGAAGTCGTTCCCGATGATCCCAATAAACCCTATGACATCAAAGACATCATTCATCTTGTCATCGATAAGAACAGCTTTTTCGAGATCAGTGAATATTTTGCCCAGAACCTGGTGATCGGGTTCGGAAGACTGAGCGGAAAAACGGTCGGGGTCCTTGCCAATCAGCCTAAAGTTCTTGCCGGTACCCTGGATATCAACTCTTCCGTTAAAGGAGCCCGTTTTGTGCGGTTTTGCGATGCGTTCAACATCCCGCTCATTACCCTCGAAGACGTGCCGGGATTTCTTCCGGGCGTGGACCAGGAACACAGCGGGATTATCCGGCACGGGGCCAAATTGCTGTATGCCTATGCAGAGGCTACCGTTCCGAAAATTACCGTTATACTCCGAAAATCATACGGGGGAGCCTATTGCGTTATGAACAGCAAAAACCTGGGCGGTGACTTTAATTTCGCCTGGCCCACCGCTGAAATCGCCGTAATGGGTCCCGAAGGAGCCGTTTCCATATTGTACCGGAAAGAACTGCTGGAATCGGATGATCCGGCAAAACTTAAAAAAGAACTCACCACCCGCTACCGCGAAGAAATTGCCAATCCATACGTGGCCGATGAGAAAGGCTATATCGATGAAGTCATCGACCCCGCTGAAACGCGAAAAAAACTGATCGCCGCTTTTCAGGCACTGGAAAGCAAACACGTATCCGCGCCTTCGCGGAAACACGGCAATATACCCTTGTAGGGAATATTCCGGTACCGGAATCCTGGTCCGCCGCCCCCGAACGAAAGTTGCTGATCCGTGAACTTGCATTATATTTGGTAACAAATTAACAAATACCCTCGGATGAAAATAAAAAGTGTTTTGATCGCCAATCGGGGCGAAATAGCGGTAAGGATAAACGAAACCGCTAAAAAAATGGGGATCAAAACCTTTGGGATCAAAACATCAAAGGAACCCAATGCGTTGTACCTGCGCCTGGTGGATGATGTCATCGATTTTTCCAATACAGCCGAGGAGATCCCTGAATTCCTGGATATCGAGAGGCTCATCGAAGCAGCGAAGGCAAATAAGGTCGATGCCGTTCACCCCGGTTATGGTTTTCTGGCCGAGAACCCTTACTTCGCCAGGCGTTGTAAAGAAGAGAATATCCTCTTTATCGGACCTTCCGATACCGCCATCTATAAAATGGGCAACAAGACCATTGCCAAACAGATCGCCATGCGCCATAAAATCCCCCTGCTTCAGGGCAGCCAGGGAAATGTGAGAAATGCCAAAGAGGCGGCGGATATGGCCGAAAAGATCGGTTACCCGGTCATTTTAAAGGCCGCTTCCGGAGGCGGTGGCAGAGGGATGCGCATTGTTGAAAATGCCGCCCATATCGAAAAGATGTTTAAAATGGCCACCGGCGAAGCGGAAAAAGCATTCAACGATCCTTCCGTCTTCCTTGAAAAATACGTACGGAATCCCCGGCATATTGAATTCCAGATCGTGGGAGACCAGCACGGGAACTGCATTCACCTGGGGGAACGCGAATGTTCCATCCAGCGCAAGCATCAGAAACTGATCGAGGAATCCCCGTCAGCGGCCCTCGACGAAAAACTGCGTGCCGAAATGGGCAGCTGCGCTGTCAGGATCGCACAGGCAGTCGATTACTATTCGGCCGGCACCGTTGAATTTCTGCTGGATGACGACAAGAATTATTTCTTTATGGAAATGAATACCCGCATCCAGGTTGAGCACCCCGTCACCGAAATGGTATCAGGATTGGATCTCATTGAACTTCAATTCCGTATTGCCCAGGGAGAAAAGCTTCCCCTTGCACAGGAGGAGGTAAAGCTCAACGGCTGGGCCATCGAATGCCGGATTAACGCCGAGGATGTGCAGGCGGGCTTCTCTCCTAACCTGGGTATTATCGAGAAGATCTCCCTGCCCCGGGGCAAAAACATAAGGATAGACAGTGGCGTATCGGATTATTCAGTGGTTACTCCCTATTTCGATTCCATGCTGGCAAAACTGATCATCCATGCCGAAACCCGTGAAAAAGCCGTTACCGCTACCATTGCAGCCCTGAAGAAATGCCTGATCAAAGGCATCAAAACCACCATACCCTTCTGCCTGAAAGTGATGAACAATAACAAATTCCGGAAAGCCGATTTCAATACCTCCTTTATCGAAAAGGAACTCGACACCCTTTTCCACCAGGAACCGGAAGATGAGATGCTGGCCGCCTATGTCGCAGCATTCGATTTTGCTGCCGATCTGGAAACCGACCGTATCACGGTTGTCGACTTCGAAAGAGGCAAAAATATCAGTCCCTGGGTACTCAACAAACGGCTGAAATCGCTGTAAACAAATGCACCGCTGATTATGAAACTGATTCCCAAAAAGAAAAAAAAAGAAACGCAGTATATTGCCGTCTCCACGCGCGGAAAAAAGTACAGGATCGTCAATCCTTTCAGCGAGGAATTGAAAATCAACGGCCGTAAGGAAGAGATCAAGATCTTTGAAGACAAGGACGGGTTCACCTACCTGGAATACAAAAACAAAAAATACCTGGCAGAGATCACGGAAAAGAATCAGAACAAATTTACCGTCCTGCTGAACGGCGTCAGCTATTCCTTCACCATTGAATCCCCCATCTCGTACCGCCGCAGAAAATTCCTTGAAAAATACAAGCAGGTCTCCAAAACGGAAACCATTAACGCCCCCATGCCGGGCAAGATCATCGAATTGCTCGTGGAAGTGAATACCCCCGTTAAGGAAGGCGATGCCATCCTTATCCTCGAAGCCATGAAAATGCAGAACGAGATCAGCACCCACGTGTCCGGCAAGGTGACAAAAATAAACGTCCGGCCCGGCGATAATGTCACCAAGGATCAGGTGATTCTGGAAATTGAAAGATGATTTTTTTTGACCTTCCAGCGTGCGCAGGACCTGGAAGGGTCAAAACGCACTTGCCCTCCCCA
>JAGDMB010000371.1 GCA_017860375.1 Bacteroidota bacterium
TGAAGGAGAAGGTATTCAGAAAACCTCAGAAAATATAACGATACCCATCGATAATCCTTCCAATATTATTACGTACACCTCTCCCCTGATTGCTCCCGGACTTGCTGCCGTTACAAAAACCGTTGAACCGCTTCCGACGGTCGAAGACAAGGAGCCTCCGATGCTGATCAGCAATGTTTATAAACTGGAAGTTACCACCGGTGAGCCAATTCCCATTAAACTTGAACTGGAGCGCGACAGCAAACTCAAAATTGAAACATACGCAAACGGTACCCTGAAAAAAACGGAAGAATTCGATATAAACCGTAAAAAATTCATTTACCTGTTTACCCCGGAACCCGGAAATAACCTTCTTAAGCTGACACTGACCAATGAGAAGGGCATCAGCAACTCCATGGATATAGAGGTGAATTATGTGCCCGGACCCGGGGAAACCGCAGTTGTTCAGGAGAAAACAACTTCCCCTGATGACCTTCATAAGTTTTATTTAAGCCTGCTGGGACTTTCAACCGGAAGTCTGAAGGATTTTCTTGGAAAACTTAACCTCGATTCCCTCGGACTTACTTCTGCCTTTGATTTGTATAATTACCTGATCAGCCAGGCTTCAGCCAACGGATACAGCATCGATGAAGTGGACAATCTGTTTGTTAAAATCCTTGCCGAAAAAGATGTATCCGTGTTCCGCGATGAATTGCTTATTACTGCTTCCGGGAATGCGAGAACAGCCCTCGATACCCTTGATATTCAGGAACAAAACATAGTTGATCCTTTCACTTTACTCGATCATCTGTACGGTTCCGTTTCAGGCACCTCCTATTCCCGTTCCGATCTGCGGCAGTTGCTTACCACTACCCTGACATCCGGCAACGCAGATGTGACGCGATTCATTAAATTATTGCAGGGATCCGGAAGCGATACCCTCAATGGCATTCTGGCAGCAATCGATCTTGCAGCCGCCGGGATCAATCAACCCGGCCAGCTGATCGATTATCTCCTGAAGATGCATCCATCCCTTGAGGACGACCTTGACGCAGCCCTTATGCATTCAACCGCCAATCTTGATCTCATGTTTTTGTACCAGGGTCTGATCCTTCTATCGCAGGACAGCTTAAAAAATACCCTGATTCAGCTTAATCTTGACAAGGAAAAGATCAGCAATTCATCACAGCTGATAGAATACCTTTGGAAGAAGTCCGCAACCAATGGCTATACAAAAGAAGAGCTGATCAACAATATCGAAAAGATCAAAAAAGATCCGTATTCGGTCGTGGAAATGTTCCGTAAATTGCTTTCTTCCCGGGCTACCGGCTCGCTGAAGACCGTCATCGACGAACTGGACATCCGCGCAATGCATATCGATACCATTGAAGAATTGCTCGATTATCTCATCCGTCAGTCTGAATTCAATGATTATAACCGGGAGAATGTATACGGTTTGCTGCTGGACATTATCCATCCCGAGAGCCTTGAGGATTTTCTGGCCATGCTTAAACGCCACGCCGGTCAGCCTATTCTGAATGCACTCAACGTGATGGACGAAAACCTGTATTCGACACCCCTTGAAGTGATCCGGTATCTGATCAGTGTTTCCAATGATCATGGCTATACCGAACGCGATGTCCTTAATCTTTTACTCAAACTGGTGATTGAGAAAGGCATGGGCATTGAGGAACCCGACAGTGGCCGAGGTTTCCTCCGGTTTTTCAAAGAACCCGGACTGGCCCGGAACCTGGTAATCGTGAACGGCCTTATCATTCTTTTTATTATCTTCCTGGTATTCCGGAAAAAGTCAAAGAAAGACCAACGCGAAACAATGCCATGATCGCAAACCTGCCTGCAAAAACAAAGATCCTGCCGGTTTTTCTGTTCCTGTTTCTTTCGGTTGACGCACAGAAAATCACACCGGTTACGCGGGAAATGTATTCGGAGGCGGAAGAATTCATGCTGGAAGGGGAATATAAGGAAGCACTTCCCCTTTACATCAACCTGTATGAAAAAGGATTTACCACGGCGAATATCCGGTTTAAAATAGGCGAATGCTATCTTAATCTGCCCGGGCAAAAGGATAAGGCACTTCCCTATCTCGAAAAAGCCGTCACCAAGATCTCCCCGTCCTTCACCGGAAAGGACCTCACAGAAGAAAATGCACCCCTTATTGCCAATCTTTACCTGGGTATTGCCTACCGCATCACGTATCAATTTGAAAAGGCAAGAAGTGCTTTCCGGTCAATGCTGTCGGCAGTTGACACATCCGATGACCAGATTCGCATGTTGCTGGAATATCATATTAAACGGTGCAACAATGCCGAAGATCTGATCAAATCACCCGCACGGGTGCAAAAGGACCGTCTGCCGGCAATCATCAATGACGGCTTTCCCAATTCCAGTCCGCTTGTGGTGAATAATGAGAAGAGGATCTTTTACATGAATCATTTCAAGCTGTACGATGCTCCTATGCAATCGGTCAAGACCGATGAAGGCTGGCAGGTTCCGGTGAACCTCACGCCCCTTGTCAAATCCGACGGAGACTATTTTCTGACAGGCATATCGCATACCGGGGATACCCTTCTGCTTACCGCTTATGATCCCTACTTCAGTGGTGAAATCTTTTCAAGCCGCTTCATTAACGGAAAATGGACTCCGATCACCAAACTGAACGCAAACATTAACACCCGGTTTAATGAAACCCATGCCAGCTTTTCCGCTGACGGAAATACGCTGATTTTTACCAGTGACCGGAAAGGAGGGATGGGCGGACTTGACCTGTATCAATCCGAAATGACCGCGGGAGAATGGGGCCCTCCCGTAAACCTGGGACCTGTTATCAATACGATTTTTGATGAAGAGACTCCTTTTCTCACACCCGACGGTAAAAAGCTCTTTTTCAGTTCACAGGGCCATTACAACATGGGTGGTTTTGATGTCTTTTACAGTGAGAAAAAGCACGATGCCTGGTCCTCTCCCGCTAATATAGGGTATCCCGTCAACACTCCGGATGATGAGCTTTTCTGGTTTCCGGTTGATTCGGGTATGCATGCTTACATGCCTGTCATCGACAATGAAACCCGTCAAGCGGATATTTTCAGATTTGTGTTGGCTAAAAATGCCAATCCTGCCCGGTATATACTGAACGGTCAGGTGGAAAGGATACCTGGTATGGATCAAATAACCGTATCCTTCATTGAAAAAGAAAATAAAAATACCGTTGCCTCACAAAAACTGGATAAAGAAGGAAAATTCCAGCAAAAATTGCC
>JAGDMB010000372.1 GCA_017860375.1 Bacteroidota bacterium
CGCCTGCTGCTCGGATCGGGTTCTTTGGCCATGGGATTGAAGGCCGGATTTGTATCCGGAAACCAGGAGATTGACGATCAATTAAGCACGGATCCGGCCTATAATGAAAATGCATCAAACTATTTCCTGCCCAATTTCGGTATAGGATTGTATTATAATGCGCGGCAAGTATTCGCCGGTATATCGGTGCCGTTAATGCTGGGTTATGAAAGCAACAACGACGGCATTGGGGCTTACCACGATTTCTCCATGTATACGTATTACCTTACGGCAGGTGTCCGCCTTGAACCATCCGATGCGTGGCGGGTCACTCCCTCCCTGCTTGCACGGTACCAAAGCAGTACCGGATTTGTTCTGGACGGCACAGTGAATGTATTGTACAGGGAATTGTTCGGGGTGGGATTTTCTTACCGGACCACGGGCGCTTTGATCATGATGTTGAATTACAGGATAGGCTATCAGACTACCGTTGGCCTGGCTTATGATTTCGGGGTCAGCGGCATCAATGAATATAACCGGAATTCAATCGAGATAGCTATACAGGTTGACCTGGGCTTTAAAGTGAACCGAACTAATCCAATTGTTTTCTGATGATGAGGAAACGTAATTTCACCCTATTGCTCCTGACAATTACCCTGGTCACAAGTGGAACCGCTGATGCTCAAAAATTTTTCAGCGTCCGCAAAATGCCTTTCAGCAGTCCGCTGACCAATGAGTTCGCCCCGGTAATTTACAAAAACGGTGTCGTATTCTGTTCCGACAAGAGAAATACCATATTATTGAGTTACACCGACCTGCAGAACAAATACCTTACGGATATTTACTGGTCAGAGCAGAAAAAGCCCGGCAAATTTTCCAACCCGCAAAATTTTTCAAAAGCCATTACCACACAATACTATGAAGGCCCCGTAACCTTCAGCAGCGACGGGAATACCATGTACTTCACACGAAACATGGACATCACAAAAAAAAGGGGAAACAGCCTTCGGGGAGACAGCGTGCTCGGGATTTTCAGCGCTGAGTACGTCAACGGCGAATGGACCAACATAAAGCAATTCCCTTACAGCCGGCTGAATATCAATACGGCTTTCCCCTGCCTTTCCGATGACGGCAGGCAATTGTTCTTTTGCAGCACCGATCCGAGGGGTTACGGCGGATATGATATCTATGTATCGGAAATTGTCAATGGCCAGCCAAAGAATCCCGTGAACCTCGGGCCTAAAATAAATACACCTGAAAATGACGGGTATCCTTTTCTGCACAAAAGCGGCCGGTTGTACTTTTCTTCCCGGGGGCACGTAGGAAGAGGGGGACTGGATATATTCTATACCCAGCTGGTGAATGGTGAATGGATGGATCCCGTGGCCCTTCCCGATCCGTTTAATACCATAAACGACGATTTCGGACTGGTGTTCAATGCGACTGCTGATACCGCTTACCTTACTTCCACCCGTGGAAATTCCATGGATATTTACATGGCCTATTCCACCCTTCCGGTTTTTACCGAATGCGCGGAACAACAGATAAACGAATACTGTTATACTTTTTACGAAGCCCGGGCGATGGCCCTCGATACCACCCTTTTTAATTATGAATGGGACCTTGGCGACGGAAGCCGGAAGAAAGGCATTACTGCCGATCACTGCTTTGCAAAAACGGGGAATTATGTCGTCAAGCTGAACGTGATCGACCTGGTTACAGGGGAAGTATATTACAATGAAGCTACCTACGACCTGCTGGTCGAGGATATCAAACAACCTTATATTACAGCGGTTGATACCGCGTTCGTCGGCACGGAAATACAGTTCAGCGGACTGAAATCCAATCTCGACTTTACCATTGCAGGATATTACTGGGATTTTGGCGATGCCAGCCGGGCTGAAAGCCGCGATGCCCTGCATACTTTCAGAAAACCAGGAATATACAATATTCAGCTGGGAGTTACCGGAACCGTTGCGGATGAAAATGCTTTTCCTGATAAGGCCTGTGTTACAAAAAAAATATTCGTTCTGCAACGAAACCGGTAGGATATTTTTCATGGTACGGAATTTGTTAAACCTTATCATGAGAATTGACGTATAGTAAAATATCTACCTAAATGATTGATGAAATGAAGAAGATTATCCTTGTGCTGACAGGAATTTCGCTGGTAATTAATGGTATATCTCAATCGGTTCCTGCCGGTGATGAAAACATTCCCTTCCTGATGACCTTCGGTCCGAAAGCGGGTACATCATGGGGCGATGATGATTATTCCCAGACCTTTTTCTTCCTTATTCCCAAAAAGTTTACCCAGGCTATCTACATCCGTGTATATGATCCGGAAATCGGAGGACAATGCGATGAAATTAACGGGATCTGGGACACAAAAATGACTTTTTCGGTGTTTGGTGGCGCAGCATGCTATTCCAACAAGGATGCAATGGAAACTTCGCCCCAGGGTAACTATAAAAGTGGAAATTTACTGGCTACAAAGACATTCGGAAATCAGGTTAGCTATGACAAGGGCTGGTATACGTTCGGCCCGTTCAATCCATCGGAGGGTGAACTTGTTCCCAAATTCGACGGATATGTGTTTAAGGTTATCTGTGACGGCATAGCCGGAGATGACGGAAACCTTTACCGGTATTACCTTAGCACAATGGCCGATGAGAACAAACCGGTCGAGGGAGCCAATGCATTCGCCTATGAATACTCATTTCGCATGCATGACGATCCGAATGAAGTTTCCCATATCTATCCTTTTGTAGATGACAGGACCATAACGGTTAAAATGGCCAATTTTGACTGGGACAGCGACGGCCTCATACGGACTGTTTCCGTAGCCCGCCACGGACAGATTTCCAAGGTATCGGGCGAAGATGTCTGGATCGAGGATGAATTCAAGATCTTCGAGGAAGAAAAAAATACATCGCTGGATATTCAATTCATTAAAAAGAAAAATCCACCGGTCCGCAATAACAACGTAGTGGTGAATGTCAGGAACCAATATGGAGAATTGCTTCCCTTCTATGTAATTCCGCTCGGAGGGGTTCCAAAACCAAGGGTATTGATCGGTGCAGAAAAAAAAGTCAGTACAAATAAATAGGTATCTATGCTTCTTCAATTGAAAAAACAAAGTGTATTACTGCTCTTTCTTTTTACCGGATTAACGGGATTTACCCAGGATTACAAAGTTAAAAATTACAATACACAGGATGGATTATGCCATCCTTTTGTATATACAATAAACCAGGATGCCAATGGGTA
>JAGDMB010000074.1 GCA_017860375.1 Bacteroidota bacterium
ATATCGTCTTTATGATCAGCTCCAATCACAAAGCAGAGAATTACGTACAGTCGAAGCGGTATGGTGTTGATTATTATTTAATTGAACCATTCGAATACAACGATATTCTGGGGTACATCTACGAGGCCTTTAGCAGCATAATACGAACTCCATCTGAATCGATCAAAAAACTCAAAGGAGACATCTCGGTACTAGTGGCTGAAGATAATATTATCAATCAGAAAGTGGCCAACTCGATTTTCGGCCAGCTGGGGCTTTCCATTGATATTGCCCAGAATGGTGATGAAGTCATCCGGAAGATCAGGGAAAAATGCTATGACATTGTATTCATGGACCTGATGATGCCTGATCGTGATGGAATCCAGGCCACCGTTGAACTGCGCGGTCAGGGTTACCAGATGCCCATTGTTGCCATGACAGCCACTGCAAGTTCAAGTAGCAAGTCCAGAGCGCTTGCATCCGGAATGAATGATTATATCACAAAGCCGGTCCGCGTGGAAGCCGTAAAAAATATCCTGTATAAGTGGTTTGCCTGATCACAGGCCTTTTTGAAAATCTGCCCTCTGGTTTTTACCTTTCTTTCTTTTTTCTGGGAAAGGAAGGCAAATCTTTGTATATTTACTTGAAAAGTAATGGCTTATGAATACAAATTCAACCATTGAATCACTGGGAAAAATAATGAAGGAAGAAACCCTGCAAAGCGTTACCTTCAATATCCTTCAAAATACACTTGTGCTGGAAAATCTTGAGCCTTTCCCCGGGTACAATGGCCAGAACGTGCCCCTGGAATCCGCACCTGAATCTATTTTCCTGATGACAACAAAAGCATGTCCGACTGAGACCATTTTCCGGTTGTCCGGACGTATATGCCAATATCATGCTTTATCCTTCAACGCCTGCCCCGCAGAAATTTCTCTGTTCAACAGCCTGTATTACGGTATTCGGCTTAAAGGACTCCCATCATACAATGTCATTGCAGATATTCAGGGATGCTATATGGATCAGGGAATTTCTTTTATGAAATACAAAAAAATCCAGAGCGCGGGTTTAATGAAAATTGATAAGATCTTCCGCCTGGAAAGGATCGCTGACCATATCTATAAAGACGTCGAAGACGCGCTTACGTATTATTTGGAAATCCCCTATGCTTTTAACTGGAACCTTTTCAAAAAAGTGACCGCAAATATTAAAAACAACCTTGAAAACCGAAATTTCGATGCGGCAATAGGTTTTATTTACCGGAAAGAAATAATGGATTTCGTGAGAATATATGCTAAAACTGAACTCCCCAGGTTAACGATCATTCGCGAAAAATACCTCGAAGAGATTGCTCATATCCGACAGCCTGATTAACCTTTTCACGGGTATGAAACCCTGCGCCTTCGGCGTGATTATCCGGTCTGCCTCCTCATGAGATCGTTTGGGCAAAGCCGGTACCTGGTTGCTCGACTTTGCCCAGATAATTACCGGGGGTCAATGCACTGCGTTTTCGAAATTTGAGTCTCACGAATAAGGCTGTACAGGTGTACCGTCAGTGCGCTTCCAGCCAGTTGTTTCCAGTGCCAATATCCACGACCAGCGGTACTTTAAGGGTAATTGCATTTTCCATTTCGTATTTGACGATGCCTTTAATTTCTTCCAATTCTGGTTTATACACATCGAAAACCAGTTCGTCATGCACCTGCAGGATCATTTTGGACCTGTGCCCCGACTGTATTTTATTAAAGATATTTACCATGGCCAGTTTAATGATATCAGCCGCAGAGCCCTGAATGGGAGCATTAATTGCATTTCGTTCAGCCATTCCCCTTACCAGCGCATTCGCAGAATGAATTTCAGGTAAATACCTTCTTCGTCCGAGAATCGTTTCCACATACCCGTTGGCTTTTGCCTTTTCAATGTTTTTATTCATATAATGCCTGACATAAGGATAGGTGTTGAAATAACCCTCGATCAATTTCGTGGCCTCCTGCCGTGTAAGATGAAGTCGCTGTGACAGGCCAAAAGAAGATATTCCATAAATTATCCCAAAATTGGCAGTTTTTGCCCGTCCTCTCATTTCGCGGGAAACATCGGACAGGGAAACATTATAAATTTTGGCTGCGGTGGCCGTGTGAATGTCCTGATTTTGCCTGAAAGCTTCAATCATATTGCTGTCCTCACAGAGATGAGCCATTATCCGCAATTCAATCTGTGAATAATCAGCTGAAAGCAAAACATAATTCTCATCCCGGGGAATGAAGGCCTTGCGGATTTCACGGCCCCTTTCATCACGAATGGGGATATTTTGCAGGTTTGGATTTTTTGAGCTCAGTCTTCCGGTGGAAACCCATGCCTGCTCATAGGATGTATGCACTCTGCCGGTAGATGGGTTTATCAGGGCCGGCAGCGCTTCAACGTATGTATTGAGCAATTTTTGCAAAGTACGGAAATCGAGAATTTTCGGAATGATGTCATGCTGGTCTGCTATTTCCTGGAGAATTTCCTCACCCGTAGGATACTGGTTTGTTTTTGTTTTTTTCACACGCGCCGGTATTTTAAGGTGTTCAAATAGGATCTCCCCCAATTGCCTGGGTGACGCTATGTTGAATTGCATACCCGCCAGGGTGAATATACCATCCTGAAGGTTAGTAATCTCTTTTTTAAGTACTTCCGCATAGTTATTTAATTCAATTGTGTTGAGCTTTATTCCGGTTCTTTCCATATCGGCCAATACCTGTATCAGGGGCATCTCTACATTTGCCGCAAGAACCGCAAGGCCCTGTTTAGTAAGTTCCGGTTCAAACCGTTCCGCCAGTTGCCATGTAACATCAGCATCCTCGGCCGCATATTCGCATATTTTTTCAATTTTTACATCCCGCATGCTAAGCTGGCCTTTCCCCTTTTTTCCAATAAGTTCCTCAATTGCGACCGGCTTGTAATTCAGGTATACCTCGGAAAGGTAATCCATGTTATGCCGCAGTTCTGGCTGAATAAGGTAATGTGCGATCATCGTATCAAAAAGAGTGCCTTTCACCACGAAACCATATTGCATAAGCACCTGAATATCGTATTTCAGATTTTGTCCGATTTTTACTATGCCTTCATTTTCAAAAAGCGGGCGCAGGATCTCAAGTATTGCAAGACTTTGAACGCGGTCCGGAGGAACGGGGATGTACCATGCTTCATGAGCCCTGACCGAGAAGGAAATTCCCACAAGTTCCGCTTCAAATGTATTCAAACTGGTTGTTTCCGTGTCAAAACATACTTTATCCTTTGTCAGCAAAAAGTCTCTCAGGCTTTTCAGCTCCTCCTCATTTTCAATGCATTTGTACGCATGTTTAACCTCATAAATGGTGTTCCTGTTGCTAATTTCGGAGGAATTGCCGAGGTTTTCGGATGCAAAGAGCACACCCTGTTCGGTGACCGCCGGTTTTTCCTGTGATAAAATCCGGTTAGATAGGGTCCGGAATTCCAGTTCTGCAAATACACTTTTTAAAACAGCACTATTCAGTGGTTTTCGCTTGAATTTTTCAAGGTCTATTTCTATGGGTACATGGGTCTCCAGCGTTGCCAGCTTTTTGGATAGAATAATCTGTTCCCGGTTTTTCTCTATGCTATCTCTTTGTTTGCCC
Organism: Bacteroidota bacterium; assembly: GCA_017860375.1. Lineage (GTDB taxonomy): Bacteria > Bacteroidota > Bacteroidia > Bacteroidales > UBA10428 > UBA5072. Next base: position 3,615 of record JAGDMB010000074.1, read on the forward strand.
TTCAATTCATGTATATGATCGAAAAGGTTTTCAACGGTACCATATTTTACAATGAGTTCTTTTGCCGTTTTTTCTCCAATGCCGGGTGCCCCCGGGATATTGTCGGAGGCATCGCCCCATAAGGCGAGAATATCAACTACCTGCACCGGATCCTGTATTGAATAGAGATTCAGGATCTCTGCTTTTCCCAGAATTTCTGCTTCATTATTTGACTTGGCCGGTTTATACATTAAGATATTGTCCGAAACGAGCTGTCCATAATCTTTGTCGGGTGTCATCATAAAAACCCTGAATCCTTCCTCTTCCCCCCTTTTGGCAATAGTGCCGATGACATCATCCGCCTCGTATCCGTCTATTTCAATGACCGGAATATTATATCCTTCCAGCACCTTTTTGATGTAGGGCACGGAGGTTTTAATCTCTTCCGGCGTCTTCATCCTGTTTGCCTTGTATTCCGGATAAAGTATGTTCCGGAAATTGGGTCCCGGATAATCAAATACGACGGCAATGTAGTCGGGATTTTCCTTGCGTATCAATTCGTCAAGTGTAGCGGTAAAACCATAAATAGCCGATGTGTTCTGCCCTTTTGAATTCTTTATGGGCCGGTTTATAAAGGCATAGTATGACCTGAATATCAGGGCATAAGCATCAAGTAAAAACAGTTTTTGCATAGCACGGTGCTTCTGGTTATCAAGGTTCAATTTACAAAAAAGGCCGGTTGAATGCTAACAACCGGCCATTATTGTGTGATTCCTTATCAGCAGGCGCATTTGCTTACGCAATCGATAAGATGACTGAGATTTTCATTCCGGATACAGTAATAGGTGTTCTTTCCTTCTCTTTTTGAGAGAAGAATCCCTTTATCTTTAAGGATTCCCAGATGATGAGAGGTAGTGGATTGCTCAATACCCAGAAGATCATGAATTTCGGTAACGGTAAGTTGCTTTCCCCCGTCAAGGTACTTTAAAATGGCAATCCGCATAGGATGTGCAATTGCCTTAAGCATTCCGGCGACTTTTTCCAATTGTTCAGCGGTCAGATTTTCAAATTGCATGTGAGGTAAATTAGGTTATTATTTAGTGGATCGGTTCAACGCAATGCGTTATTCCTTACAATTTCAATTAGTTGCTTATGCAAATATATAAATATATAGTGAGAAACAAACATCAAGAATATTGCTAATTTTGACGGCAGAAAAATTGGGTGAATGTCCGTCCTTGATACCATCAAAGAACCTGTTAAAGAGGAGCTAAAGGAATTTGAACGCACTTTTCAGCATTCCCTGAAAAGCAATATTCCGCTTTTAAATATTGTAATCAATTTCATTATCCGGAGAAAGGGCAAGCAGATCCGTCCCATCCTTGTTTTTTTATCGGCAAAGCTGACCGGTAATATCCTGCCTTCCACTTACATTGCTGCTTCTTTAATTGAAATAATGCACACTGCCTCCCTGATCCATGATGATGTGGTGGACGATTCCTATGAGAGGAGAAATTACTTCTCTGTCAACGCATTATGGAAATCTAAGATGGCGGTTCTGATCGGCGACTATCTTTTGGCCCAGGGCCTATTGATTTCCATTACGAACAGCGAATACGATATTTTGCGCATTGTATCGGATGCCGTTCGCGAAATGAGTGAAGGTGAACTGCAGCAAATGCAGGAATCGCGTAAACTTGCCATTACGGAAGAGAAGTATTTTGAAATCATCCGGAAAAAAACGGCCACCCTCATCAGTTCATGCGCCGCCAGTGGTGCTAAATCCGTTCAGGCACCTGATCCTGTCGTGCAGCAGATGGCTAAATTTGGTGAATACATAGGGATTGCCTTTCAGATAAAGGACGATCTTCTTGATTATCAAGTAGATAATCTAAGCGGAAAACCTTCCGGCAATGACATAAAGGAAAAAAAGATCACCCTGCCCCTTATTTTTGCCCTTCAAAATGCCAATGGTCTTGAACGAAGAAAAATTTTATCTCTTGTTAACAAAAAAAATTCGAATTCCGAAACGCTGCATGAAGTTATTGCTTTCATACACTCCAAAGGAGGTTTTGATTACAGTATTCAAAAAATGAATGAATACCGCGAAAAATCATTGGCTATACTTGATTCTTTTCCTGACAGCCCTTCCAAAAATTCTCTCAGGGAGTTTGCGTATTTTACCACGAACCGAAAACACTAAAAAGGCATCGTATTATTACCCTTTCCTGAAATGCTCAAATACAATATTTGCTTGCTTTTTGCTTACGACGGTGTTGAGCGTTTCTATTTCTGCAGCCTTAATATTTTCAATATCGCCAAAGTGCTGCAATAATTTATCTTTTGCCACCTTTCCGATTCCGTCTATTTTATCAAGTTCAGAGGTTAACATTACTTTTGATCTCTTCAGTTTGTGAAAGGAAATTCCAAAACGATGAGCTTCATTTCTCGCATGTTGAATTATCCTCAAGCTTAAGGAGTGTTTATCCAGGTAAATGGGAACGGGATCCTGGGGAACAAAAATTTCTTCCAGTCTTTTTGCAATAGCAATGATTGAAATTCTGCCTGATAAATTTAAGGCCTCAAGGCTTTTTACAGCAGCACTGAGCTGTCCTTTACCTCCGTCAATAATTATCAATTCAGGCAATTCTTTGTTTTCATCCAATAATCTCTTATATCGCCGATAAATTATTTCCGACATGGAAGCATAATCATCCGGTCCGGTAACGGTTTTTATATTGAAATGCCTGTATTCATCGCGACTTGGTTTGCCGTTTTTGAAAACAACACAGGAAGCAACCGGAGAAGATCCCAGTATATTTGAATTATCAAAACATTCAATATGGGAAGGTATTGATTTTAAACGCAGGTCTTCTTTTAGCTTTTCCAGTAATAAAATCTCTTTAGGCGCTTTCTTTATATTGTTTCTTGCCTTTAATCGATCAGCCAAAAAGGCATTTGCATTCCGTATAGACAGATCGAGCAATTTCTTTTTATCACCTGATCGAGGAACGGTGATCTTTGTTTTGCCAAAAATCGAATCAAAATAAAAAGGAACAATTATTTCTGCCGGATTGCTTTTGAAGCGTTGCATTATTTCTCCGATAGCAATCGCCATTAATTCTTCTTTGCTTTCTTCGAGTTTGTGAACAAGTTCAAGGTTATGCGACTGAATTATTGCACCATTTATCACTTTAAAGTAATTGACCGTAGCAAATTTTTCAGACATTGCAATTGAAAAAACATCAACATTTGAAATTCCTGTATTTACTATAGTCGATTTCCCTTTGTATTTCTTTAATAATTCAATTCTATGTTTAACTATATCGGCCTCCTCAAAACGATAATCCGATGCATATTTTTGCATCAGGTCGGTTAAATGTTCGATTACCGATATTAGATTCCCTCGCAATATTTCCCTGATTTGATTTACCCCTGAATTATAGTCATCCTCAGATTGAAATCCTTCACAAGGTCCTTTACAATTCTTTAAATGATATTCCAGGCATATTTTAAGCTTCCCCTTTTTTATGTTATCAGCACTAAGATTAAATGAGCATGTGCGTATGGTAAACAATTTTCTTATCAGGTCCATAAGAGTTTTAACCATTACGACTGAAGTATAGGGACCAAAATACTCTGAATTATCCTTTTCTATTCTTCGCGTGGAAAAGACCCTGGGAAATGGTTCATTTTTAATACATATCCAAGGAAATGTTTTATCATCCTTTAACAACACATTATACCTTGGTTGATGTTTTTTAATAAGACTATTTTCCAATAACAGGGCATCTGATTCCGTATCAACAATCATATATACTACATCCGCTATCTTATTAACCAGAATTTGAAGCTTCCGGTTCGATGAAGCATAATGATGGAAATAGGATGTAACGCGTTTTTTGAGATTCTTCGCTTTGCCAATGTAAAGTAAGTCCTTATTCCGGTCAAAAAACTGATAAATACCGGGCTTTTCAGGTATTCCTGCAATAATCGTTTTAAAAGAAGCTTTATTCAAGGTTGAAAATCAATGCAACTATAAATGTTTGTTCCACGTGGAACATTATCTTCCCAAATACAATAGAATAATATTAATATCGCTTGGTGAAACTCCGGATATTCGGCTTGCCTGACCAATAGTTAAGGGTCTTATTCTCTTTAGTTTTTGCCTGGCCTCTGTTGATATAGCATGCATCTTATCATAATCAACTTTACTATCAATTGCAATATCCTCTAACCTTCGAATTTTTTCAGCAATCAATGCCTCTCTTTTTATATATCCATTGTATTTAATTTCAATTTCAGCGATTTCTATACTATCCTTTTCCCTTTCTAAATCAATAATTTCTTCTCCTATTTTTTTGTCAAGGTATTCCAAAAGTTTTCCAAGCTTTATTTCCGGCCTTAATACCAAATCAATTAATTTTACCTTTTGCCTGATATCTGAGGTCTTCATTCTTTTTAAAAAACCGTTTGCCACTTTTGGCTCTATACTGTATTTTCGTAAAGATTTAAGCAGCTTTTCCTTTCTTCTTAGCTTATTTTCCAATTTTCGCATTCTTTCTTCACTTGCTAATCCAATACTAAATGATCTTTCTGTTAAACGCTCATCGGCATTATCCTGGCGCAATAATATCCTGTATTCCGCTCTTGATGTGAACATCCTGTATGGCTCATCCACTCCCTTAATCACCAGGTCATCGATAAGAACACCAATATAAGACTCATCCCGTCTTAAAATGAATTCTTCTCTTTCTTTTATTTTCAGATGAGCATTGATTCCTGCCATAATTCCTTGTGCTGCCGCTTCTTCATACCCTGTTGTGCCATTTATCTGCCCTGCGAAATATAAATTTTCAATTTCTTTTGTTTCCAGGGTATACCGTAATTGTGTCGGAGGAAAAAAGTCATATTCGATTGCATATCCAGGTCGGAATATTTTAACATTTTCCAACCCCTTTATACTTTTTAAGGCCTCATATTGAATATTTGCCGGAAGGGAAGAAGAAAAACCATTAATATAATATTCGTTTGTTCTCCAACCCTCCGGTTCCAGGAATAATTGATGTTGTTTCCTGCTCGCGAAGGTTACAATCTTATCTTCAATACTTGGACAATAACGGGGACCAATTCCCTTGATTTTTCCCGTGTATAAAGGTGAATCTTTAAAACCCCTGCCAAGGATCTGATGCGTTCTTTCGTTTGTGTAGGTGATATAACAACTTTTTTGTGTTTC
>JAGDMB010000373.1 GCA_017860375.1 Bacteroidota bacterium
GTCTCTTCAAAATCCTGGTCGGTTTCCCCGGGAAAACCCACGATGATATCGGTAGTGAAATTAAAAAGCGGATGTGCTGAGCGCAATTTTTCAATCAGGGTCTGATACCCGGCTACCGTATGGTTTCTATTCATGCGCTTTACTATCCTTTCACTGCCGCTTTGAAGACAGAGGTGCAGGTGCGGACAAAGCTTTTCATGGCCGAAAAGTTCAATAAATCTATCTCCCAGTCGCTCCGGCTCGATGGAAGATATCCGTATACGGAAATCACCCGGAATCCCCGCTATTTTTTCCACCAGCTTCCCGAAATCAATACCCTCGTGTTCGTAACGGCTGATATTCACGCCGGTGAGAACAATTTCCTTAAAACCAAAAGCTACGACCTGTTGCACATGATGAAGGATATCCTTCGCCGGGCGGCTGACGGCCGGTCCCCTTACCGAAGGCACGATGCAGTATGAGCAGAAATTATCACAGCCGTCCTGTATCTTTATCATGCTGCGCGTGTGAAAGCTTTTTTCGGCGACGGTGAAGTCGAAAAGGTCAGGTTTCAGATCGCCGGGATGAAGCATTTCGCCGTTGAAATGCGCTTCCACAAGGGATAAAAGCTGGCTCTTGTTTGCATTTCCCACCACATAGGTGATGTCTCCCCGGCTCTCCAGGAATTCTTTCCGGCTTTCCGCCATGCATCCGGTTACCACTACCAGCGATCCGTTCTGGTTTCGCGCTGCCTGGTTAATATACGTATTCGATTTATGGTCGCCCTGGGTGGTAACCGTGCAGGTATTGATGATGTATACGTCGGCATCATCTTTGAAATCAACTACCTCATACCCGGCGTTGAAAAAATCCGTAAGCAGGGCATCGGTCTCAAACTGATTCAACCTGCATCCCAGGGTCTTAAAGGCTACCTTCCGTTTCATGGCCGTACAGATGAAGGTTGACTGATACGATCTCCCTCGATCGCGTACGGTGCGGATGATGTAACAAAAAGGGTGGCAAAAGTACCGGTCAGCGACAGGTCGGCTGAAGGAAATCTCACCACGATCCTTCCCTCGGTATAGCCCGATAAATAGCCTTCTTTTCGGTCGGCACCCGTGACCAGCACCCTGATTTTCCGCCCGATGAGCCCGTGGTTGTATTCTTTGGCGTGTTTTGTTAATTCTCCGGTAAGGACATGGAGGCGCTGCTTTTTTACCGCCATTGGAATGTCATCTTCCCACCGGGTACTTGCCGCACCGGGTCGTGGGGAATAAATTGCAATATAGGCCATGTTAAACCGGATCCTTTCCATTGCGAGCCTCGAATTCTCAAACTGAGCATCGGTTTCACCGGAAAAGCCTACGATTATATCCGTAAAAACAGTGGCTTCGGGGAGGATTCTCCGGATGGAACCGATGACAGCCTTATATTCCTCCACTGAATGACGGCGGTTCATCCGCTTCAGCACCTCATCATCCCCCGACTGGAGCGGAAGATGGATCTGCTTTGCCAGGCAGGGATGGGCCGCAATGACTTCCAGCACTTCATCGTTCATATCCCTTGGATGGGGAGAAGTAAAATAAACCCAGAATTCCTTCCCGGATCCGTCCCCGAATTCGCCGATTTTTTTGAGCAGCTGCGGAAAGGCAATTTCACTGCCCGGTTTGTCTAATCCATAGGAATTGACATTCTGACCCAGCAGCGTGATCGATTTGTATCCCTTTTCAACCAGTTCTTTCAGTTCATCCATGATCTCATCGGAAGGACGTGAAACTTCCCTCCCCCGCGTATAAGGCACGGCACAATAGGTGCAGAACTTATCGCAGCCGTTCTGTATGGGGATGAAGGCCTCAAAAGCAGAGTTATACGAAGGCCTGATCGTCCAGAATTCATGAATAGGATCTTCCGGTCTTGCAAGCAAAGGGCGGGGCGCGGTTTCAGCGCCGGGGGCAAGGCGAATGCCGGGAGTTTTTATTGGCTTTCCCGCATGCCTCGGTTCTTTAAAGGTTACCTGCTGCAGGGGCGTAACAACTCCGTACTGGCTGATCATGCCGGGCAGCTGCCTGAGCTCACTCACCGGGAAGATAATATCAAACCGTTTCAGAAATTTTTCATGATCCGCAGGCAGCACACAACCCGAGATAAACGTCAGCAGGTTACGGTTTACCTTCCAGGAATTCCATTTCCGGATCTTTGAATAAACCTTGTCAATGGATTTCTGCCTGACGGAACAGGCCAACAGGCCGAGGAGGTTCGCATCCTCCTCGTGATCCGTCCAACGGTAGCCCATGCCCTCAATAACCGTCTGCACACGCTCGCTGTCCGACTTGTTCATCTGGCATCCCAGGGTGACTATGTGGTATTTTAACATGAACTGACTTTGATTCTTTGGTTCGGGGATTTTACTATTCGGATTCCCGGAAAATTGACGCGCAAATTTAGTGGTTTTTATCCATTAACCATTCACGACAGCCCCAAAGCATCATTGTTATTCCTGACGAAGCCAGGCTGAGGGTTAAGATGAAACGGATTTACGCAAGGAGATCAGGAATCTTTTTTACCTTTGTTTCAGAATTATTGCACCCACGTGATTTATCCATCCAACTTCGAGACCAAGATCGGCTTTGACCTCATCCGCGAAAAGATTAAAGACCATTGCCTTTTTGAGCTGGGACAGCAAAAAGTGAGCGGAATGAATTTCTCGGTCCGGGCTGAGGAAATACGGCTCAACCTGGCCTTGACATCGGAATTCAGTCTGATCTGTAGGTTTGAAGATAACTTCCCGGTAAGCCATTATATTGACATCACCGCTTCCCTCAAAAAGGCCAGGGTTGAAGGTACCTGGCTTACCGAAGAAGAAGTTTTCAACATGCAGCGTTCGCTGGAAGCTGTCAAATCGGTCATCCGGTTTTTCAGAAATGCCGAGGAAGTAAAATACCCGAACCTGAAGAAGCTGGCCGGTATAATTCCTTATTATAATTATATCGATGAACGGATCGCCTCCATTCTTTCCAAATTCGGCAAGATCAAGGATAATGCCTCTCCTGAGCTGCAGAAGATCCGGAGGGAAATCCAGCAAAACACCGTTGCGGTGAGCCGCAAGCTTCAGCATATTTTAAAGCAGGCCATCGATGACGGGTATGTTGAAAAAGACACCGCATTGTCGGTTCGCAACGGCCGGCAGGTTATCCCGGTACAGGTAACCCACAAAAGAAGGCTCGGAGGGATCATCCACGATGAATCGGC
>JAGDMB010000374.1 GCA_017860375.1 Bacteroidota bacterium
TCAGCCGCAATGTGCTGCAAATTGACCTGACCTATAAACCGGATTTTTTAAACTAATGCAAGAGACAGATTATTAGCATTATAAATTAATAATATAGTGGAGGAAAAGAAATGAAAAAGTTTGTGCATCTGGTAATCGCTTCAATTGTGGGAAGCGCATTGACTTTAGGCGTATTTATGGCGGCTGGTTTTGGCAAAAAGGAATCTACACCGTTCCTTCATACCACCAGTGCGATCCCTGCCCATAATGTGGTCTATTCCGTGAAAGAAGATGGTGAAATTGTTCCGCTCGAATTTACAGAAGTTTCCAAACAGGTTATGGATGCGGTCGTGCATGTCAAAACATCGCGCAAGATTTCAGCCCGCGAGCAGGGATATTATAATCCGCAGTTTCCGTCGGACCCCTTCGGTGACGATTTCTTCCGGTTCTTTTTTGATCAACCGGTAAAACCAAGGGACAACAAGCAGAAAGAAGAACCGCTGATACAGAGTGGTTCCGGATCCGGCGTGATCATCAACCCCAACGGCTATATCATCACCAACAACCACGTGATCGCAGATGCGGATGAAATTGAGGTTTCCCTGCCCGATAACGAGGTATACAAAGCCAAAGTGATCGGTTCAGATCCTTCCACGGATCTGGCGGTGCTCCAGATCAAAAAGGACGGATTGACGAGCCTGCCGATCGGCAATTCCGATGAGGTAGAGGTCGGTGAATGGGTGCTTGCGGTCGGCAATCCTTTCGACCTGAATTCCACGGTAACAGCGGGTATCGTTAGTGCCAAGGGAAGGAATATCAACATCATCAATGATAAATCAGCCATCGAAGCTTTTATCCAGACGGATGCGGCAATAAATCCCGGTAACAGCGGAGGTGCCCTGGTAAACCTCAAGGGTGAATTGATCGGCATTAATACGGCTATTGCAAGTCCCACTGGTACTTATGCCGGATACGGTTTTGCCATTCCTGCCAATATTGTGAGCAAGGTCATAGCGGATATTATGAAATACGGGATGGTGCAGCGGGCTTATCTCGGTGTTATCATCCGTGAAATCGACGGCACTTTTGCCGATAAAAACAACCTTAAGCGTTATGAAGGGGCCTATGTCGACAGCCTTATGGAAAAAGGTGCTGCGGCCGCTGCAGGCATAAAGGAAGGCGATGTGATAACCGCAATTGCCGGCAAACCCGTGAGGAAAACTTCCGATGTCCTTGAACAGGTCGGCAGACATCATCCGGGAGACCAGATCAGCGTGACTGTCGACAGGAAAGGAAAAGAACTGACATTTACTGTTGTGCTGGCCGACCAGAAGGGAGAAAGAAAGATCACCAGCCGCGAAGACCAGGGCGTGCTCGATTTGCTGGGTGCTTCCTTTGAAACGATCGATGAGAATATGGCCAGAAAACTGGGCATTGAAGGCGGTGTAAGGGTGAAAGAACTCAGGAACGGAATAATAAAGAACCAGACCGCCATGAAAGAAGGATTTATCATTACCGGTGTGAATAATAAAAAGGTGACCTCTGTGGACCAGCTGAAAAAAGAGCTGGAAACCATAAAGGGAGGGGCCATGTTCAGCGGTATCTATGAGAACTACCCGGGTGAAATTTATTACGCCTTCGGAATCGAATAAGAACCTACAGGTTTATATAGGAAAGGGTTATTGACTGGATCCCCGTCCCGAATTTTCGGGACGGGGATTTTTTTATTCCTGCCTTTAAGTCTGATGGACAGCGGATTGTCAGATGCCCGGGGAATATTGTCGCCAAAATGCTTTCTTTTTCCGGGTAGATTGAATACATTTATATTCATAAACCAAAACACTTTTATTATGAAACCGACAGCACCTACAACACTTGTTTGGATTCTCGGACTTATCGTTGGCATATTGGGGATCATCGGTCATTTTGTATCCATTGAAGGCCTATCCGGCATCAGTTTCTGGTTACTGCTGGGTGGCTTTGTGTTGCTCGCACTGGGAACATCATTTAAGAATCTGTAACATTTTCCTGATACGTAGGAGCATCCTCATCAATCCCCGCACATAACGGGGATTTTTCTTTTTGCACGACAGGTTTTTATACGGGAGTGCAAAAGGATGATTCCCGAAAAATGGATATGGAAAATAGTAGTATTTTTAAGGCGGATTTCCATAACTGAGAATGGTTTAAAATTAAAATTGAGAAAACATGAAATTTGCGAAAATGAAGTGGACGGTCATAAGCCTTGGCAGGCTGTTGCTTTTTGCCGGTTTTTTTATGTCCGGTACAATGAATGCAGCAGGGAATTCCTTCTCCGGGACTCCTTTTGACACAGCCCGCATTTACAATGCCATGGCCAAAGCCCGGCGGGGTGAACCCGTCAATATTGGCGTTATTGGCGGTTCGATTACCATGGGTTCCCTGGCCTCGACTGAAAATAAGCGCTGGGCCAATATCGTGACCAACTGGTGGCGAACAAAATTTCCTTCTTCCTCCGTTTCCCTGAACAATGCCGGTATCGGTGCAACGGGTTCCGATATCGGGACCTTTCGGGTCGAGAAAGATATCCTCAGGAAAGATCCCGATTTTGTGGTGGTGGAATTTGCCGTGAATGACAGCGGTGAAGACAGTCTTTATGTGCGGGAAATGATGGAAGGGATCGTCAGGCAATTGCTGGCAGATACAAGCAAAACCGGGGTTATGCTGCTGCTGTTGAAAATGGAAAACGGTGAAACTGCCCAGGCTGATCATAAGGTGGTAGGCGATTATTACAAAATCCCATGGGTCAGTCAGGCCGATCTTATCGGTCCTGCCATTGCAGAAGACGGCCTTACATTAAGCCAGGTATATGGGGATACGCCAAATGGCGTCCATCCCAATGACATAGGGATGCAATATATAGCCGATTTTATTATGGAAAGGCTTGACAGCATCTATGCCCATCTTCCGGCGGATGAAGATTTGCCTGCCATCAGCATGGCGTTGCCTGAACCGCTGGTCTCGGATGTTTATACGACCACCTATACCTACACGGCTGCGTCTATAATACCCTTGTCCAATAGTGGCTGGATTCCCAGTGCTACCCTTTGGTCATCCGACACCCCCGGAGCTGAACTGGTTTTCAGGCTTGATGGTAATGCAATTGCGGTAAAATATGACAAGGTTTTTACCGACAACCGGGGTCGGGCGGAAGTATGGGTTGACGACGGACCGCATACCGTCATCGATGCCTTCTTCACCGAAACCTTCCGGATGGGGAACATTACCTGCATATTAAGATACTGGAAGATCATGACCCGCTGAGTAACGGGAACTATGTCCAGATTCTGTCGGTATATAAAGCGGGCAGCATAAGTTCGGCAGCCCCCATAGCGGTTCCGGGAACGCAAAAGAAAACACTGACAGGTCATGCTGTTCTTATGGATGGAACCCTAAGTTATGATCCCGATAAGGATACCATAACCGCATTT
>JAGDMB010000375.1 GCA_017860375.1 Bacteroidota bacterium
GGCGTTCGGCGTTCAGCGTTCGACGTTTGACGTTCGTTGTTCGGTGTTCGGTGTTACCGATTACCGCTTACCGGTTACCGATTACTTAATATTGTCCCTCAGGTCATCCAGAAAGCGTTTCATTTTTGAAAAGCTTTTTTCATTGATGATCTCCTTGAGGTAGTTGAGCCGCTCGTTGATCCGGTCAATCTGGTCATGGGTATAGGGACTGAACAGGATTTCCGAAAGCAGATAGTCATCTTCCGACAACACGCCGCGGGCTATTTCAAAGTGCTTTTTAAAAGTGGTCCCGGGGGCCTCCTGTTTTTTCATGCAGGCTGCAAATACCATGCTTGAAGCAAAGGGAATAGAAAGGGAGTAGGCAATGGTCTCGTCGTGTTCGGTGAAGCTGTATTCAAAGATATTCAGGTCAAAATGGCTGAAAAATTCCCGGAAAAATGCTTTTCCTTCTTCGTCCGACTCGCTTATAATAATCGCATTCTGACCCGCCAGGCTTTTGATATTGGCAAAAGTAGGGCCGAACATCGGATGGGTGGACACAAACCTTCTTCCCAGCTTAAGGTAAAAATTGCGCAGGCCGTTTTTCACGGAAGTGATATCGGCCAGAATGCACTTTTCACTCAAAAAGGGGACGATTTCATTGAAAACCGGAATGGTCCTTTCGAGGTTTACGGCATTGATGATCATGTCGGGATTGAATTCCGCTATTTCGTCACGGGAAACAAATTTCTGCGTATTGAACAAATACTTCAGGCGGTTGAGGTCAGCATCAAAAGCAGCCACTTCATAATCAAGGCACAGCGATTCGATCAGCCAGGTTCCCATTTTACCTGCTCCTATCACAAGAATTTTCATTTTGTCGGGTGACTTCATAGCGTAAAATTAAATATTGTTCTATTATCCTATATAGTTCGTAATTAATGATTTATGATATATGATCTTTATTCCTGGTTTCCAGTTCTTAATTCTTGGTTCTTGGTTCTTTATTCTTTCTTTGCCCAGATCCTCGGAACCAATCCGGCCTGCATCATAAGGTCGGCCAGCACGATGGCGGTGGCGGCTTCGATTATGACCGGCATGCGGAGTGCAATGCAGGTATCGTGCCTGCCCTCGATCTCCAGGTCGGTCATTTCACCGGTGGCCATGTGGATGGTGTTTTGTTTTTGGTGAATGCTCGAGGTAGGTTTCACGGGGACCCTGAATACAAGGTCATTGCCATTGGTAATTCCTCCGTTTATGCCTCCTGCATTGTTTGTGGCAGTTTTTCCATCGGTGGATACCAGTCTGTCATTGTGTTCGCTGCCCTTCATTTTTGCGGCATGAAATCCCGATCCGAATTCAATTCCTTTTATGGCCGGGATGGACAGGATCATGTGGCTGATGACCGATTCCGCCGAGTCAAAAAACGGCTCGCCCAACCCGACGGGCATGGGAAATGCCCTGCATTCAATGATCCCGCCAATGGAATCTTTCTGTTCCATCGCTTTTTCAACCGCTTCTTCAATATTTGGATTCCCTCCTACTTCGAGGATACGCGATTCAACCACAACGGGAGAAAGCAGCTTTTTTGCCACCACACCCGCAGCTACCAGTCCCAGGGTAAGCCTTCCCGAAAAATGACCTCCGCCCCGGTTATCGCCATATCCGCCGAATTTTTTCAAGGCCACAAAATCGGCATGCCCGGGCCGGGGTATATCACGAAGCAGGGAATAGTCGCGTGAGCGGGTATTGGTATTTTTAAAATGGATCATCAGCGGAGCACCGGTGGTATGATCATTGAACACACCGCTCATAATTTCCGGGAGGTCCGGTTCCTGCCTGGGCGTAGTGCCTTTTGAACCGCTCCGCCTGCGGCTGAAATCCTTGGTGAAATCATCCGCGACAAGGGGAAGGCCGGCAGGACAACCGTCAATCACGATTCCGACCCCAAGCCCGTGGGATTCACCAAAAATACTGATCCGAAACAATTTGCCAAAACCGTTCATACTTTATATCTGTTGAATGGATGCTATAAATTCTTTCAGCCGGGAATACCGTATCTGCCCCGGTGCCGTGGGATCACCCTCGTCCATGGCGGCGTAAGTGAATTCCGCTCCCAGGAAGGGGGCCACAATGCGCGTGATCTTTCCCAGGTCGCCCATGCCAAAAGCAATTATGCGTCCCGGATGTCTATAGAGGGACAAAATCTTCGAATTATCGCGGTTCACCCTGACAAGAGTGACTATTTTCACCACGTCGCATCCCTCGGCAAAACAATTTTTCATGATCGTCTCCAGTTCTTCTGTTTCGGGAGTCTCTTCGTAATTGTGGTACGACAAGATCACATAACATTCGTGGTGATGCGCGTAATCAATGAGTTCCTGCTTGTATTCTTCCGGTGCTTCGTATTCAATGTCCACATAGGTGGCTCCGTGCCGGATGGCCATTTTCAGTATTTCAAGCTGCCGGTCCGGAGAGTATTGCAAAGGCCTGCAGGTAGCGATGAGTCTTTTCCGGCATGAAAAGACTTTTTCAATTTCCGCTTCCCCGAATTCAGTGAGGTCAAGCCGGATTTCCGACACTTCCGTCTTTTCAATGATGGAAAGACATTTGTCTACATTTTTTTCACAAATACTAACGCAGATCATGGATCAACCCTTCCAGTTTTTGATAGGTTATTTTTTCAATTGTAGCTTCCCCTATATGTTTTAAAAAAACCATGTGAAGGGAATCCCCTTCCCTTTTCTTGTCTTTCTTCATGGGTGCCAGGGCCTGTTCCACATCCACGACAGGTTTTACCGGCAGCTGAAGGCGTTCCAGCAGCTTTTCCAGGCGCAATGCATCGGCTTCCGAAAGCATTCCAAGCGCAACCGAAAGACGGGATGCCAATACCATACCCATACTCACGGCTTCCCCATGCATTAGTTCGGTTATGTTTTCAAAAGCATGGGCAAAAGTATGCCCAAAGTTAAGCTTTCTTCGTTCTCCCCTTTCTTTTTCATCCGTTTCCACAATATCTGCCTTAATTCTGACCGACCGGTAGATCAGATCTTCCATTGTTTCGGGATCTGCCGACAGTGCACGGTCTGCGTTTCTTTCGAGGATTTCGATCAGCGATTCCGACCGGATGGCTCCTGCCTTTACGATTTCAGCAAAGCCGGAGACAAACACATTTTTTTTCAGCGTTTTAAGCATAAGGGGATCGCAGAGGACAAATTCGGGCTGACTGAATACCCCC
>JAGDMB010000376.1 GCA_017860375.1 Bacteroidota bacterium
AGCCGCGCCGTAGCCTCGCAGGCAAATCCGTTCCTTGTGCCGTCATGGTTCATCGAAGTAAACAATATCTCACCGGCACCTCTGTCTTCTGCTTCTTTTGCCCAGGAAAACAATTCCTTTTCTGTCACGATCCGGCCTCCGTTGATATAGGCTGTCCAAAGACCCTGTTTTTCGAGGGCATCTATGGCTACCACCACAAACTGGCTGCCAAAATGCAGGGCGATCTGATCAATCAGTCCCGGGTCACGTATGGCGGCAGAATTTATAGAAACCTTATCCGCTCCTGCACTCAGCAGGGCTTCGATGTCGGCGAGCTGGCCAATTCCACCCCCTACGGTAAAAGGGATGTCAAGGTGCTTGGCAATTCTCCTGACCAGCTGAACAAATGTCTTTCTGCCTTCATGCGAAGCGGTAATATCGAGAAATACAAGTTCGTCCGCACCCTGATCCGCATACATGGCCCCAAGCTCCACCGGATCACCTACCTCTTTTATATCAACAAAATTGATCCCTTTGACCGTCTTTCCGTCCCTGACATCGAGGCATGGAATTATTCTTTTGGTTATCATGAGCGGTGTGCAGATTTATATAAATTTTTTAAGCTCCTCCAGGGAAATAAGGCCCTCGTACAGGGCTTTTCCGATTATGGCTCCGGATACACCAAGGTCGTCGAGTTTCTCCAGGTCGGCAACCGAGGCAATACCCCCGCTTGCAAGCAAATGGAAAGACGGAACCTGTTCCCGGATCATTTTATAAAGATCAAAGGCGGCTCCCATGAGCATCCCGTCTTTTGAAACATCGGTGCACATTACCTGCTTAACACCCAATTCTTTATAACTGTTCAGGAACGGAACGATCTCTATATCCGTGACTTCCTGCCATCCCGAAATGGCAATTCTGCCGTTTTTTACATCGGCACCCAGAATAATTTTTTCTGGACCGTATGCAAACATCCACGACTGGAACAATTCCCTGTCTTTTATGGCTATACTGCCCACAGTGGCCATTGCGGCGCCACTTTCAAACACGATGTACAGATCCTCATCCGTTTTAATGCCTCCCCCAAAATCAATTTTCAGGGAAGTCCTTGAAGAAAGGCGTTCCAGAACACCCCAGTTGATGACATGGTCTGAACGGGCACCGTCAAGATCCACCATATGGAGGCGCGTGATGCCGTTATCCTGAAAAGTAAGGGCTACATCAAGCGGATCGGCCTCATACACTTTTTTAGTGCGGTAATCGCCTTGCTCCAGCCGGACGCATTTCCCTTGCAGGATGTCTATTGCAGGTATAATCTGGATCATAGCTTTAAGAAGTTTTCAAGGATAAGGGCCCCGGTCCGTCCGCTTTTTTCAGGATGGAACTGGGTGGCATAAAAATTATCATGCCGGAGGGCGGCACTGAACGAAACAATATGGTTGCACTCTGCCACCGTATGTTCTCCGGTGGTTGCATAATAACTGTGAACAAAATATACATATCTGCCTTCGAGTCCGGGCATAAACAATGAACCCTTAAGGTTGGAGATAGTATTCCACCCCATATGGGGTATCTTAAATCCAGCTGACCGGTCAGGAAGGGTAAATTTCCGTATTTCCTCATTAAAAATGCCCATGCATGCGGTATTCCCTTCTTCGGAATGACGGCACATAAGCTGTAATCCAAGGCATATGCCAAGAACAGGCTGCTTCAGATCGCGGATGAGCGCATCGAGCTTGTGTGCTTTAAGATACTGCATGGTAGTACTGGCTTCGCCCACACCGGGGAAGATTACCTTGTCCGCAGACCGTATCCGGTCAATATCTCCGGTGACAATAGCATGTATGCCAAGACGCTGCAAGGCATAATCGACAGACATAATGTTGCCGGCATTGTATTTTATGATGGCTATATTCAAACCATTAATTTGCGTTAGGTTACTATAGACAAAAGGCTAAGGACAAAAGAACCAAGAACCAAGAACCAAGAACCAAGAACCAAGAACCAAGAACAACGACAATTTACAATACTCCTTTGGTGGAGGGCAGCTGATCATCATACCGGTCTTTCTGCACAGCCATCTTTACGGCACGGGCAAACGCTTTAAAGACGGCTTCGATTTTATGGTGTTCATTGTTGCCTTCCGCTTTGATATTCAGGTTACACCGAGCAGCATCGGTAAAGGATTTAAAGAAGTGATAGAACATTTCCGTGGGTACATCCCCGATCTTTTCTCTGCTGAAAGGCACTTCCCATGTCAGCCAGCTGCGTCCCGAAAAATCAATGGCTGCCTGGGCAAGGCAGTCATCCATGGGCAGCATAAATCCATAGCGTCCGATACCGGTTTTGTCACCGAGTGCTTTCAGCAATGCTTCGCCAAGAGCAAGGGCAGTATCTTCAATGGTGTGGTGCTCGTCCACATGAAGATCACCCCTCGCCACAATGGTAAGATTGCATCCGGAATGACGGGCAATCTGATCCAGCATGTGGTCAAAAAATCCAAGTCCCGTCGTTATGCTGGCAATTCCCTTTCCGTCAAGCTCAAGATCTACCTCTATTTCCGTTTCACGGGTTTTCCGGATCACCCTTGCCCGTCTGTTTTTCGCAGCTACCATTGCATAAATCTCATCCCAGCTTTGCGTGATCAAAACACAGGTATCCTGAAGTCCCGCATTTTTGATATCCTCTGCCAAACTGGGCGGGCCGATAATGATTCCCTTTGCTCCCAGGTTCCTGGCCATTTCCAAATCGGTCAGACGATCGCCGATTGCGAAGGAATTCGGCAGATCGTAGGACCCGTCAAGGTATTTTGAAAACATGCCCAGCCGGGGTTTGCGTGTCGGGGCATTGTCTTCGTGAAAACTACGGTCAATAAGCTGATCGTCGAAAGTGATGCCTTCATTTTCAAAGATGCGGAGCATTTTAGTATGGGTGGGCCAGAAAGTTTCCTCAGGGAAAGACGGAGTGCCAAGCCCGTCCTGGTTGGTTACCATCACCAGTTCATAGTCGAGTTTCTTCTGTATCATGTAAAGGTTTCGGATTACAGAAGGGATAAACTCAAGTTTCTCCAGGGAATCCACCTGCAGATCACCGGGTGGTTCAACGATTAGGGTTCCATCCCTGTCGATAAACAATGCTTTTTTCATGTTCACGATTGTTGATAGGCTTTCATGGCTTCCAGCAGTCTTGCATTTTCATCCGGCGTTCCCACCGTTATCCGCAGACAACCT
>JAGDMB010000075.1 GCA_017860375.1 Bacteroidota bacterium
TTTTAAAACGATTATACCAATGTTTTTATACCGGTTGTTTTTTCAATGACCTGGCTGGCAAGTTCAGACGGAACTTCGGCAAAATGGGAAAATTCCATGGTGGAGGTGGCGCGTCCGGATGACAGGGAACGCAAAACGGTTACATACCCGAACATCTCCGCCAGCGGTACATGCACTTTGATGATCCTTCCCGAGGCCTTTGACTCCATACCGGTGATCTGCCCCCTGCGGCGGTTAAAATCAGCGATCACGTCACCCATGTATTCTTCGGGTGTGACCACTTCAACCGACATGATAGGTTCCAGCAACTTTACTTTGGACTTTCTTAGCGCATGCTTGAAGGCCTGCTTTGCAGCAATCTCAAAAGCCAGTGAATCGGAATCCACCGGGTGGTAAGAACCGTCCTTCAGCGTAACCTTCAGGCTTTCCATAGGAAAGCTGGCCAGCACGCCATTACGGATGGCTTCTTTAAATCCTTTTTCAACCGCGGGAATGAATTCACGGGGCACATTTCCGCCTTTTACCTGATCAATAAACTGAAGGCCCGATACACCACTGTCCCCGGGAGCCATCTCCACTTCAATATCGGCAAATTTACCCCTTCCTCCCGTCTGTTTCTTGAACACTTCGCGGTGTTTCACCGTTTCAGCCAGCGCTTCTTTATAAGCAACCTGCGGGGCACCCTGGTTGCATTCCACGTTGAATTCACGTTTCAGCCGGTCCATCAGAATCTCAAGATGCAGTTCGCCCATTCCGCTGATGATGGTCTGCCCCGAATCCGCGTCGGTTTTTACACGGAAAGTAGGGTCTTCTTCGGCCAGCTTATTCAGCGCAAGGCCCAGGCGATCCATATCGGCCTGTGTTTTGGGTTCAATGGCAACACCGATCACCGGTTCGGGAAAAATCATCGACTCGAGCGAGATCGGATGTTTCATATCGCATAGGGTATCCCCGGTGGCGACCTCTTTAAGCCCGACGGCACCACAAATATCCCCTGCTTCAATAAATTCCTTGGGAATCTGTTTGTTGGCATGCATCTGATAGAGCCGGTTTATGCGGTCTTTCTTGCCGGTCCGGGGATTCAGCACCGTCATGCCGGCTTTTATGGTACCCGAATATACACGCAGGTAGACCAGACGGCCTACAAACGGATCCGTCGCTATTTTGAAAGCCAGTGCGGCCAGAGGTTCGTTTTCATCCGCTTTCCGTTCTTCTTCCTTTTCGGTATAGGGATTGATACCTTGTATGGCGCCAATATCGAGGGGACTGGGCAACAGGCTGCAGATAGCATCCAGCAGTCGCTGAATGCCTTTGTTTTTGAACGCGGCACCGCATAAAACCGGAACAATGCGATGCCCGATAACGGCTTTCCGCGTATGGTCCATGAACTCTTCGACCGTGATCGAGGTGCGGTCTTCAAGAAAGCGCTCCAGCAGATCATCGTCTTGTTCACATACCGATTCGATCAGTTTCTCACGCCATTCTTCGACTTCGTCCACCATTGATGCTGGGATATCGACGTACTCATACCGCATTCCCAGTTTTTCATCGGGTTTCCATACAATGGCCCTGCGTTCGATAAGGTCGACAAGACCAATAAAATTTTCTTCCGAACCGATGGGGATTTGCATCGGAACAGGGTTGGATCCAAGTCTTTCCTTGATCTGATGGACGACACCGAAGAAATCGGCTCCCGGCCGGTCCATTTTGTTCACAAAAGCGATGCGGGGTACATTGTACTTGTCCGCCTGCCTCCAAACGGTTTCCGACTGCGGCTCTACGCCACCTACGGCGCAAAATACAGCAATCGCACCATCGAGAACACGCAAGGACCGTTCCACCTCAACGGTGAAATCGACATGCCCCGGTGTGTCAATGATATTGATTTTGTAATTCTGATCGTGGTAATCCCAGTAAGTGGTGGTAGCGGCAGCGGTTATGGTAATTCCTCTTTCCTGTTCCTGCACCATCCAGTCCATGGTGGCCGTTCCGTCGTGCACCTCTCCCATTCTGTGCAATGTGCCCGTATAGAATAGAATCCGCTCGGTAGTGGTTGTCTTACCGGCGTCTATATGAGCCATAATGCCAATGTTCCTTGTATTTTTTAAGTCTAAACCCATGATGCACTACTTATCAGCTAGTGTGAACTATATTCAAAAAGTACGGTTGCGAAAAACCGTTAAAACCTGAAGTGGGCAAATGCCTTGTTGGCTTCTGCCATCTTGTGGGTATCTTCTTTCTTTTTGAAAGCTCCTCCTTCTTCTTTAAATGCTGCTATTATTTCGGATGCCAGTTTGTCACTCATCGATGTGCCGGTTCTTTTTTTGGCATATAAAATGAGGTTCTTCATGCTGATGGAAATCTTCCGGTCGGGCCTGATCTCGGTGGGAACCTGAAATGTGGCACCCCCTACGCGACGACTTTTCACTTCCACCTGCGGGGTAATATTTTCAAGCGCTTTCTTCCAAATATCCAATGGAGTACTTTCAGTGTCCTTGGCTCTTTTTTCAACGAGATCAAGGGCATCGTAAAATACCTGATACGCAACACTCTTCTTGCCCCTGGTCATAAGGTTGTTGATAAACCGGGTAACAAGCTGATCATTGAACTTCGGATCGGGTACCAGTATCCTTCTCTTTGGTTTTGATTTTCTCATCGCTGTTTCTCCTCTGCTGTACTTTTATTTTTTTGGCCTCTTGGTTCCATACTTTGAACGGCGCTGGTTGCGGCCTTCAACACCCGAAGCGTCAAGGGTGCCGCGAATCAGATGGTACCTCACGCCGGGAAGGTCTTTAACCCTGCCTCCGCGCAACAATACGATCGAGTGTTCCTGCAGATTATGTCCTTCACCGGGAATATATGCCGTAACTTCCACGCCATGGGTTAACCTTACCCTGGCCACCTTGCGCATAGCAGAATTGGGCTTTTTCGGGGTGGTGGTATACACGCGTGTGCATACGCCCCGCTTCTGCGGACATGAGTTCAGGGCCGGCGCCTTGCTTTTGTCTTCAATTTTCGACCTGCCTTTCCGGACTAATTGTTGTATTGTTGGCATTCCGTTTTATTTATAATTCTTTTAAAATTGGGTTCGCAAAAGTAGTGGTTTTTTTCATATAAACAATAATAGTCGTAAAAAATATTACAATTGAGGATGAAAAAATCGTTTTCATTTTTTAAGGATGGGGCAACCGGTTTTTAAGAATGACATTTGCTTTGAAAGAAGCACTGAAACAAAAAACTGTACGGGGAGTGATCCCGGAAAACAGGTTGAAGCAATACGAAAACACAAGGGGACAGACAGGAGTCCCTGTTCCTGTAATACCTTATACTGTGTCAGGACATAGTATTTCGCATTAATAAAATTTCTATATTTGCGCCCTTGGATTACCAAAAATAAAATTACAAATTAATTCAGCAGATTATGAACAAGATTGATACAGGAAAAATAGCAGGACTTATTGCAATTACGGTATGGATGAGTTCGGGCCTGCTTGCGCAGGAGAAAAATGATGCCATTAAGGCATTCAATGCGTCCATAGAATTAATGAAAACCAATAATGACTCGGCCATCCTGTCGTTCGAGGAGTGCATAAAAATCTGTGAACAGGTTGGCGATTCGGCCTTTGAAATACAATTAAAAGCAGAACAGGTTTTGCCGGGTCTTTACTTGCAGAAGGCCTCAAACCTGCTTACCGTCGACAAGAAATCAGAGGAAGCCCTCGCCGCTGCAAAGAAAACGATTAAGGTGGCCGAAAAATACGATAATCCAAAGGTGGCTGATAATGCCCGGAGAATCATGATACAGGCCTATTCCAATATGGCTTCGGCCTTTGTGGAAAAAAAGGAGAATGAAAAGGCCATCCAGGCCTATGACAGTATTTTAATGATCAATCCTGACCACCTGAATGCCTTGTACAATAAAGCCTTGATCTACAGAGGCACGGATAACGGGTTGAAATTCGAAGAAGCAATTGACCTGTATATCGGGAAACTGAAAACAATGGGTGATACGGTAAAAACAGAACAAGCCAGCAAAATTGCACGCGATTATTTCCGTATCGCCGGGAGCAAGGCAAACCAGGCCAACAAACTTGCAGACGCCATTACCCTTTTAAATAAGGCTTCGAAATACGGTGAGGATAAAAGCGTGTATTATCAATTAGCCAACATTTATAATAAGCAAAAGAAATATTCCCTGGCTGCAGAAAATGCAAAAAAGGGCCTTGACCTGGAAACGGGTTCTGCTGAAGACAAAGCCAAATTCTATTATGAACTGGGCTCGGCCCAGGCAGGAAAAGGCGAGACAGGCAATGCCTGCGCTTCTTTTAAAAACTCAATGTTCGGTCCGTTCCTTGAAGCCTCCAAAGCACAACGGACGAACCTGAAATGCCAATGAGTATTGACACCCTGTCAGGGTGTCCTGCTGATTTTCGGTTCGTAAGGTTTTGCATTCCGCAGCGCAAAGGCGTTGTTTGATTTCAGGTGCCGGTTCCAGCCGTAATCCGAAAGCCCTGTCTTCAGCACAAGGCTGCATGCCACTCTCGCCACCGGCGACATTACAAAAGGCTTTTTCAGATCGCCCATGATTTTTGGGTCAAATTCTCCCTTAGCACCGAAAATCTGCCCCAGCTTATAATATTTTCGATACAATCCCTTATTCATCCAGGCAGATCTGTCTTGTATACCCTCGACATTTCCCCGGGTCACCGTACCCAGATAGGTCGCCCCTAGTTTCCGGGTAAACACCTCAAGGTACTTCTTCAGGTAGTGACAATGGATGGCTTCAGGGAAACCCGATTGAATCATATACCCGATTTTTTTTCCCTCCAGGATCGGCATCTTTTCAAAAAAAAGCTTTACGATACCGGGCATGGCATCGGTATAAAGCGGGAAGGCCATCAGGATCACCTCACTCTGCCGGCAGCAATCGATTGCATCCTGTGTCTGATGACGGTTCACCAGGAAAAAGGTTTTGTATTCCATGGCCTGGTTTGCGTTTTTAAAGCCTGCCACAAATTTATCTGTCAGCAAACGGCTGTTGCTGTTTTTGCCGCGGGGAGATCCGTTAATTATTACGATTTTCATGGGAACCTTTCTGATTTTGTTTCTTGTCCTTGTATCTTGATTCTTGAGGCTGATACTTATCAATTTGCTGATCTGCCTATCTTTTGATCGATGAATATTCCTTTTATTTGGGTTCTTTATACGTTATACAATTCCCGGCCGGTACGTTTGAAAAACTCAGCCATTTTGATCAATTCAGGGAACGGTTATATAATGTAAGGGCATGCCGGTTTAAGGGTTCAAATTCCACCGGTAAAACAGCGCCGCGACCGAACTTGCTGATCGTTTCACGGATGGCCTCTGAAACCGTCGTATCGGTTGTCAGAATGAATTCCAGTTTCGAGCGGAAATTCAGGGCATACCGTTCCTGTATCTGCTGCACAATCTGCAGTTCTTCGCTGAGGGTATCGGATTCTTTCTCCACGATCAATCCGTGGTCGGGGTAATGACCGTACCGCTTCCGATGGTGGATCTCTCCACTTACTACCTCCACGTATGGATGCAACAGGGGGATCATCCTTTCCTGTACCCTTTTCAGCAGGGATGAAATAAAGCCTTTTATCAGGGGACTGGCCCATATGATCAGGTCGGCATTAATGAAGGCCTGGTGTATATGTTTTATGTCATCATCAATACTGCAGATACCAGGCGTGGTATGCCAGCATTTAAAACATCCCATGCAAAAGCCCAGATTCATCTCCCTGAGGGTAAGAATTCTGACGGTATAGCCGGCGATAAGGAGCTTATGCTGGTACTCTGCCAGGTAACTGTCGAAGACTTTATTTTCACTGCACGGATTACCGTTAATAATAATGATTTGCATGGCATCGAAATTTGATACCAAAGTAGTATTGCAATCTGTGCGGGAATAAAGAAAATCGGTGAACGGAGGGTAATTGCCGGTAAGGGGTGGATTAGAACGACCGATGGTCATTCGGCGTTCTGCCGATTGAATAATAAACCGGCACGCTGAACTTCGAATTGCGCAGATACGATAAACCCTCTCTGATCTTCGGTGGTCCGCCTTCGATGTTCCCCCGATAAACCGGGGCAGGCTTTGTTTGGTATTCCTTTTATATCCTTCTCCTGTTTCGCCTTACTTGCCCGGGTCAGGGGTTGGACGACATACGGAGGTAATCGATCATCAGGGGGATATCGTATGGTTTGATACCGTGTTTCATAAGGTACCGGCTGTCTTCCTGCATTACCCTCGAAAACCATTCCAGGTCACCCGTTGCCACGGCCAGGCTTTTTTTATACTGCTCTATGGCAGCCGTTTTATTGCCCATGCACCATTTCACATGCCCCAGGTTCATAAAATCATTTTTATTTCCGCCGGCGGCGGTCACTTTTTCAAAATATTTTCGGGCGGTTTCAAATTTGCCAAGTGCAAAAGAGCACCAGCCTATCGGGCGCTGAATTTTTAAATTATCCGGTTGGGCGTATTCCACCTTAAAGAAAAATTTCAGTGCTGCTTCATACGCCTCCATTTCCATGTATGACTGCCCGATTTGGGTCTGGATCTGGAGGTTTTCCGGCTCAATCTTTTCTGCAAGCTGGTAATATTCGATGGCTTTTTCAAAATTGCCGGTTCGCTTATAGCACCATGCCATGCGATAGATCAACCATAGACGGCCGGGATCAATGATTTCCGCTTTTTGGTAGAATTCCAGCGCCCGCTGAAAATTACCGAGCTTCTGATGGCAAAAGGCTATTTTCTCAAATAATTCATAGTTCTTTTCCTTATCTACGATACGCTTATAAATGTCAAGGGCTTCGGTGAAATTGTTTTTTTCAAAATAAAATTCACCGATGTTGCGTATAATGACCGGATTGTCAATAAGGGTACGGAAAAACTGTGAATCCAGCATGGAAAGAGGAAGAGCAAAGATATCACTGAATTCACCTTTCAGCGGATGCAGTTTATAGAACCGGTAAAGATCCTGGAAATACTGGGTAAATACAGCTTTGTCGCGCATCTCGGCATTGATCTTTTCGTCCTCGCTGACCATCTCGTTCATGGCTTTAAGCTCCATATTGAAAAGCTCAATGACAGTCGATTTCTGAAATGGAGGCATGTGTTTGACATTGAGGCAGAATGAATATTTATCGGAATTGCACATGAAGTGCGTGCGTTCAATGCCTTCGGCAAACTGATTGATATCGAAACCTTCTTTGACGTTTCCCAGGGCCTCCCGGACGTTTTCGTTTGCCTCATAGAAAGGCAGGAACCAAATGCTGATCTAGTTAAAAAAATCAAACCGTTTCAAATACGCAAATGCACCAAGAAACACATCGGCTCCTTCCATCTGAAGGTTTGAAAATTCCTCCAGCTTATGGTATACATCGGGTGATTCCTTGAAAAAGGTTTCCCATTCCGGATTTTTCTCATCGCGGTTTTCAGAAGCGATCAGGCCTTCAAGATCAAGCTTGTCTTCAAGTTTTGATTTCATCTTCATCATTTCCGGCAGTATCTCTTCCTGGATCCGCCGTGTGATCTTTTCCGTTTCCTTGGCTTTGATGAACTGGATGATGACCGTTTCCGTGTTCTTTTCAATCTTACGGTCTCCCTGTTTTGCCTTGAGCCTTTGCAGGACATCCGGATAAAATCCCAAGCGCTGATCATACACCAGCAGGCCGGTAATTAAACCTGTCAGCGCGCGTTGCCAAACCTGGTGTTCGGATGCTTCATAAAAATCAAAAAGGAGGTTTATCTTCTTACTGTCAAAATGTCGCAAAAGGGAAAGCGAAAGTGCACTGACAACTATGCATTTGTCATACCAGGGAAAGACAGGCGAAGAACAAATTCTCGAAAACAGCCTGATCTCGGTATCCTGGAATGTATCGGTAAGCCATATAAGGTGGAACAGGTCGGATATCCTTTTGCGGTCTTCCCTGAATTGTGATTCATCCCCTTTGGCCCCCGATTCTTCAAGAAGCGCTGTCATTTCGCTTTTGCTTTTCAGCTGCTCAAGATAGGCATCCGAAAGGATTACCGTGCGTTCCGCCTCCAGTTGTGTTTTATTCTTTAAATTACTGTAGTTTAATAAGTTATTATTTACAATGAGGTCTTCCCTGATATCATCTGCCAGTTCGGCCAAAGATTTCAGCAAACGGGTATAGACCTTTTCTTTCTCAGGATCATCGGCTAGTTCAAAAGAATATTTCAAAATATTACGGTACGTTTCAAAATGGTTGTCAAGCTGGTTTTTCAAGTCGCGGTTTTGGCATTGATTCGCCATCACAGCAAGGGAATCAATAGCATCCTTTACACGCCTTGTGTATATATAATCATATACCAGGTTCATATTTCGAATCAGGTCCTTGTACTTCATGCCATAAAGGGATTGGATTCACACTATGACAATAGTTATGCCAAAACAGATTGGCAGGGATCATGCCTGATGCATTCGGTCATGAGAAGGCAGGGGCTCATTGGTTCCGGCCATTTGGATCACATCAGGCAAAAGAAATTTTCCTTCCATTCTTCCTGATCTTCCGAAACCTGACGGATTTGTTCACTTTTCAGGTATAATTCACTTTTCTTCGGGAGGTATCAAAAAGCCGGTATAGGAAAAGCCCTCCAAGAAATCCACCGATGTGGGCCCAGAAGGCGATACCCGTTGCATTTGAGGAAAGCATCAGGGAGCTTGCCCCGCTCAGCAGCTGGCCGACAAACCATATTCCGATGTAAATTATGGC
>JAGDMB010000377.1 GCA_017860375.1 Bacteroidota bacterium
ATCCTTCGAGGTGGATTATGTAAGTGATATTTACATCATCGGATTCGATCAATCCTCCTATTGCCAGAATTCCACTCCGATCCGATTGAATGGAAACGCTGCAGGAGGTGTATTTTCCGGCAATGCCGTGTATGGCAATGTGGGTTCCGGGTACTATTACAGATCCGATCTAACAGAACCCGGACCGGATACGGTTTTCTATACCTTAACCACCACCAAGGGATGCACCCGCCAGGTATTTAAATCGCTCACGGTATTCGATACACCTGAAATCCTGTTTACCGTGGAAGATACCTGTATCTATACGGGTATACTGGATTCCACGGCATTTATTAATCTCACTACCTCCGGCGATACCATACAAAGCTGGTACTGGGATTTTGACGATATCGAAAGCGGTATAAAAAACAGTTCCACCCTCATGAATCCCAGACACCGTTACTCCGAAGGAGGGAGAAGGAATGTTTTTTTGCGGGCAACCACATCACTGGGTTGTGTCGGCGAGGATGAAATCGCATTCAATTTTGGCGATAAACCTTTCGCCTCATTCTCCTGGGAGACGGAATGCTTTCATGCGGGTCAAAGAATTGGCTTTATGAATGAGTCCTTGGACGGGAAAGGGGACATCACCGATTACCTCTGGAAATTTTATACCGGCGACACCTTTGACATCATTACCACAAAGGATGCCGAATTCCTGTATGATTCCCCCGATGATTACGATGTAGAACTATTTGTCAGCACGAACTACGGTTGCACCGATACGATCCTTAAAGTCATCCACGTTAGGCCTACCTATTCGTTGGAGAAGGGGTCGTCCTATTACGAAAGCTTTGAAAGCGGTACGGCAGGATGGGCCAGCAGCAGTAGCAAAGATACGAAGGTAAACTCCTGGGCCTTGGGTAATCCGGTTGATTTTCAGGGTGCCGGAGGAGGATTCAATGCATGGTATACCAATATTACCGAGAACCAGCCGGAGGCAGAACAATCCTACGTAACCTCGCCCTGTTTCAGTTTCTCAGACATCCTCAAACCCATGATTAAATTTGACATGCGGCGGCTTTTTAATGCAAACCGTGACGGAGCTATCCTGCAATACACTACCGATAACTGGAATACCGTAGACAACCTGGGAAAATATGCATTGAACGGAAACGACGGGATCAACTGGTACAATTCGTTTGACATTGAAGGAACACCCGGAGGCTCAATGGTCGGATGGTCAAATGTACAGGACAACAGTTGGATTAATGTCCGGCATAACCTGGACAAATTGAAAGGTAAAGAGGATGTTCAATTCCGCCTGGCATATGGTTCTGATGGAACAGCAATAGGAACGCATGGATTGGCTTTCGATAATATGTGGATTGGTGAGCGCAACAAGATGACACTGTTCGAACACTTCACCAATACCAGCGATGAGGCTTCCCTGTCCGCTGACTCTCAGCTGGATGCCCTTGCCAACAGCAATCCATGGGATATTATTGATATTCAGTATCATACATCATTCCCGGGAACCGATCCCTTCAACCAGCTGAATCAGGTGGATCCCCGAACGCGGGCTTCCTTCTACCAGGTATCAGAGGTCCCTGTATCGATACTCAACGGCGGTACCAGCAGCAAATTCCGGTATGACTACGACGAAGATCCGCTCGACACAACCATCGCCAAGATCCAGTCCTTGATGGATCCCTATTTCAGCCTTAACCTTACAACCATTAAAACGAGCAATACAATCGATATCTCGGTAACAGTCAAGCCACTCATGCAACTTATAGATCATACCGTAACCCTGCATTTTGCCATCATTGAACGGATGGTTTCGGGTGTCACCGGTGCCAATGGCGATACCTTGTTTGAAAGTGTATTAAAAACCATGCTTCCCGATACTTCGTTCATGAATGACTGGGATCCGTCATCGGGTGAATCATATACGGTTAATAGAAGTTGGAATTTCAAAAATACTTATAATGCCGATGAACTCAGAGTGATTGTCTTTATTCAGGACGAAGACGAATATACGAGGGAAATCTATCAGTCGGCCATCAGTGAGTATGATCTCCACACAGCATTGAAAAGGGATAACGACCTTACCATCAGCGACGAAAGCGCCGGATTTATTGTCTTTCCCAATCCTGCAAGCAACAACGTGTACATCCTGTTTGACGAGGCTTTGGAAAAAAGAGCAAAAGCGGATCTCTTCGACATCAGCGGGAAACTCATCCTGACCAAAGAACTGTTTCCCGGCGATACACTTTATGAAGCAACCACGGATAACTGTCCCGAAGGATTCTATTTCATGAGGATTACCTCCGACAATCGGGTTGTTGGATTACATAAGTTGATCATTTCCAGGTAGTTTATTATTGCACACGTGCAAAAGCATAAGGGCCAGGAATTTATCATAAGGGAGTGAGAAGATTTATGCTTTATTTTATATCTTTACATTGCCAATAAGATTCCTGTGCCGGGAATCTATTTATGATGATGCGAAACTGAGATTGCACATTTTATTGCTTTATACAAAGGGCATTAATTCTATTAGTCTGAGTGAAACCCATTTTTTGCCTAATAATGAAAACAACCCTATCGTTCACGCAAAGAATAGCAAAAACAATGCTTTCATTGTTTTTTTTCATTTCCATTCAGGCTCACTCCCAGAATGTGGCCCCGGTGGTTGACGATATACCGGATCAAACTATAGCGGAAGGATCTTCCTTTACTACTCTATACCTCGATAACTATGTATCGGATGATGCAACTTCCGATGCCGATATTGTCTGGAGTTATATCGGAAATAATGAGTTGACGGTTTCAATTGTTGATCGTGTTGCAACGATTAGCGCACCCGATGCGGACTGGTACGGAAGCGAAACCATTACTTTCACTGCCCTCGATAACGACGCGACTGATCCACTTACAGGCTCTGACAATGCGGCATTCACAGTTACTGCGGTCAATGATGCCCCTGTGGTTAGCGATATCTCGGGACAAACGGTTGCAGAAGGTGCTTCATTTTCCACCATAAGCCTTGATGATTATGTATCCGATGTCGAAACTCCCGATGCCAGTATCGCCTGGACGTATTCGGGAAATACCAGTCTGACCGTTTCCATTACTGACCGTGTTGCAACCATTAGCGCTCCCAATGCTAACTGGAATGGCAGTGAGATCATTACCTTCACCGCTACCGATAACGA
>JAGDMB010000076.1 GCA_017860375.1 Bacteroidota bacterium
TAATTCGTATCTCGATAAATTATCCGAGTTGACGGGAATTGAGATTGCCGGACTTTCGGATTTGCTGGATGCGCTGGAAAAACAACAGCGCCATTTCAGCGAAAACGGCTGCCGGGTATCCGATCATGGAATCGAAAGGATGTATGGCGAAGACTTTACGGAATCCGAAGTGAAGGCTGTTTTTTATAAAATACGGAGGGGTGGCCGGCCCGACAGGAATGAAGCTGAAAAACTCAAATCCGCCATGCTTCTTGAACTGGCCCAGATGGACCACAAAAACCAATGGGTTCAGCAATTTCATATCGGGGCCATACGGAATAACAATACCCGGCTGTTTGAACAGCTTGGACCCGATACAGGATTTGATTCCATCGGGGATTTCGAAATTGCCCTTTCCCTGTCGCGCTTCCTCGATAAACTGGAACAGAAAGGAAAACTGACAAAAACGATCCTTTACAATCTGAATCCGAAAGATAACGAAGTGTTGGCTACCATGCTCGGGAATTTCCAGGACGGGTCTGTGCCCGGAAAAATTCAGCTCGGATCGGGATGGTGGTTCCTTGACCAGAAAGACGGGATGGAACGACAGCTGACCGCTTTGTCAACCCTTGGCCTGTTGAGCCGTTTTGTGGGTATGCTTACCGATTCGCGCAGTTTTCTAAGCTATCCGAGGCATGAATACTTTCGCCGCATATTGTGCAATCTCTTCGGCCATGATGTGGAGAACGGTGAATTGCCTGCTGACCTTGACTGGATC
This sequence comes from Bacteroidota bacterium, assembly GCA_017860375.1. Lineage (GTDB taxonomy): Bacteria > Bacteroidota > Bacteroidia > Bacteroidales > UBA10428 > UBA5072. Next base: position 758 of record JAGDMB010000076.1, read on the forward strand.
GGGAAGATCATTAAGGATATCTGCTATTATAATGCGCGTGATTATTTCGGATTTGCATTGCCGGATCCGGAAGACCTCAAAAAATGATTTTTTATTGCCTCCTCATGCAATAGCAACGGTTTTCCCTGTTAACTTGATTCACCGCGATTTGGAATCCGTGACGGACCCCTTAAACAAAGGAAGATCAGCGGTTAGTATTCCAGGTGTCCGAATCAAAATGAACCATAACCTTTGCAATCCTGCCATCACGGCTGAGAATGGAATGCGTATCCTCCCTGCTGATGGTATATCCCTCAATGGAAAGGATCCGGCCGTCTTTCATCTCAAGATCGATCCCTTTTTTCTGATCCAGCAGGTACACAAAGGGAACACGGCAGAATGTATAGGTCAGGTGAGGGAATGGGGTGTATTTCGGGAGATGAATAAACTCTGATTTTTCCAAAACCTGAGGAAACACGGTGATCTGACCCTGTTCCACCGACAATCCAAGTTCAAAAAACCGGCTGATGATATCTTCTTTCACCTGCCCGGTCATTCCCGGTTGTTGCACTCCTGCCATGGACGGGGTATGGGAATAGGGTTCAAAAGGACATGCGCCATACTGGTCGGGAGACTTATGGGCTCCCATTCCCTTTTTCACATCCTTATAATGGCGGATAAGCTTCCCAAGCACTTCCGGTGAAGCCTCACCGGTTCTGGCAAGCATTATATTCTCACCAATCGCAACCAGCAATTTGGCTACCATGTGCCAGTAAATGCTACCCAGTCCTTCGTATTTATAAAAAGTACCCGATCTGCCGGTAAAAGACTTATGATCGAATAATTTTTCAAACCCGCTGCATACTGTTTTTATCTCTTCATCTGTAATGGAAAGGTCTGAACTTTTTTTCAGGTCAAGAAGAGCCTTCTTCAGATTTTCTGCATTACGGAAAGTGCCGTTATAATGAAAGTTCCCTTTTTCATCCCTGGCTATGACGCTTGTATCCCCTGTCCGGATGAGCTCCGAAAGAAGGCGTGATTTTTTTACCTCCTCTGCGGGAATGTTGTTTTTTTCAATAAATCGGGGCAGCCTTTTGGCAGGATACAGCATATAACTTTCCTGATCGGGCCGGTATAATCCGCTTGCCCTCATGGCATCGAGGATCTCGACGGCATCCCCTGAAGAAAGCCTGCCTGAGCTTAATACCGCTACCTGACCTTCAAGCATTTCAACCAGGTAACCAATTGAAATCGAATCGGGTTTAAGGGTGACCAGGTTATAGGCATTGTACATTTTGTCCTTTCGCTTATTGACCCTGATGCTCTGATCGATATAACGCAGCACAAGGGTAAAAAACTCCATCAGATCGCCTTTGTGTATTCCGGCCCTTTCACCCGAGAAGCCTTTGTATACCTGGTCCCTGTATAGATTGCCCGCTTTGCCCAGCTGATCGGTAAGCTTTTTGCGGCTTTCATCTGTAAAGCCTGCGGTGAGGGATTCCGAATGCCCGACGAATGCTTCGTGAATACGGTTAAGAAATCCGGCCATTTCTGCAGACAGTTCGTAGACCTCGAGGTCGGAAGAAGAAAACAGCCGGTTGAGGAAATCCACAAAACGGCGCATATAATAAAGGGTCACCATGGAGACTCCGTATCCCACAAGTGCATTATTGGCATCGTTCCATTCGGGCCGCAGCGTATTCATCCATATCCCGGCCTCGGGAATGAAATTGCTCAGTTTGGAAAGGAGAGGGGACAGCAGTTTTTCGGTGAAGTTCACTTTTAAAACTCCGCCCGACCTGTCGGGGATTAATTTTGCGTCCGCACCAATGTCCGGAACACGTTTCAGGATCTCTTCATGGAGTTCACGGTCAAACATCACCGAATCGTGAGGATTATGATAAATTTCTTCATACGATTTAAACCGGTAAGGAATCCTGGAATATACAAACATATTGCGGCCGAGCCAGGACGCAAGACGGCCCGGTAAAAAATGCTGCGATACCTCCATGAGCCGCAGGAGGTAAATGATCTGGTGGTCACCCCAGTAACCGATGTTTGACCAGGGATTGTCGGGTTCCGGAACTTCCCAGTCAATGCCGTTACTGGTAATCCGGTATGGATTGTAGCCGTCTGCCGTGGAGGCATTGACAAATTTGGCGATCATGGCACTTACGTATAACGGAAAGGACAACGATAACGCTTCCCAGTTCTGGAATATATCTCTCCAGTTCCCCTGGTAATTCAGAATTTTATTTCCGGCGGCATCTTTCACCCCGATGCTGAACTGGTTCCATGGCCGGCTGGGATCTCCATGCCTGCGGCTGAACGTAAGGGGCAGGAATTCATAGTACAACCGGTACAGGTCTTCATCCCCCGGTGCCGCCAACCATTCTTCCAGTTTCTCGTAGTGGATGAGATCAGGCAGACTTTCGAGATATTGGCTGTGCGTATCCCATACCTTCCGGTTAAAATGCCGGATATGCTTTATAAGATCGGCTTTGCGGATGGAATAACCCTCGCTGAAAATTCCGCCCCGCATGACATTGAACAGCACATTGGAGAAATGACGTGCCGTGATCAACCGGTCAGCCGTATACTGGATGCCGTCGGCATCTTCCACGATAGACCGCAGCTGTTTTGTTCCTTCTGCAATGTTCTCTTCCAGCCGGTCCGCTTTGTTTTTGCTGCTTTCAAGAAAATGGATGAGATTATTCACCTTTACCGAATCCTGGCTGACTTCTGCCACGAAATACCACTCTCTTTTTTCTCCTTTGTCCAGCGATAGGGTGGTGTTTACAAAGAAAGATCCTTTTATTCCCCTGGCTTCCGTTTCTTCATGAACGGCCCTGCCTTTTCTGAAATCATCCAGCTGCTTCGAGCTTAACAGGTGGACCGGCTCTTCAAGACCGCAGCTCCATACGGTGGTAACCTGCAAGGCTTCACTAGGCTCTGCCTTATCAACTGGAATGGACTCCAGCCGGAAAAGCCCGAGGTTCACTTCCTTTATCAATTCGCACTTTTTGTAGCCGTCCAGCAGGGTAGAGAACTGATTTTGCATAAACAGGGTGATGCCATACGGCATAATGTTCTGCAGTCCGTCAAGCAGTGTGACCTCTGTTGCTTTCTGGGACTCATTGATGACGGTGCTTTTCCGGATCCAGCCAAACCGGTCCGCGTTCATCCAGCCGTACCGGAACGATAATCCGAGATCGAGGTTCCTTTCTTCGAAAACGATCTTATTCCCGGTGGTGCTTTTATACAAATTCCGTTCGATGGTGTAGATGCCGCTGTACCGGTCTGAAAAGGGCTCCCATAGATAGGTTTTACCGTTTGAACGGATGCGAAACAGGGTTTTGCTCCCTGTTATGTCAGCGGTTTCCTGAAGTTTGTCATCGGTATAATAGGGGAACAGCGCGTTTTCCGGATTTATCCTTCCGGCCGAAAGGCCTCCGGTGCTGGATAGAAACATCCAGTGATTGGAATCGCTTACCAGGCTCATAAAAAAAGGTGCCATGGCGTCGTAATTCCGGATCAGGTAAAATTCTTCCCCGTTGATATTCAGCAATTGTCCGCTGACTTCTTTTTCCTCGTTACGAAACGGGCTCTGCCCCAGAAGCAAATCGTTTTTTGTCATATCGATCATGATTTGTTCAACGTATAGCAAAATGTCTTGATTAAAAGTTTTCCGGGATCACCTCCAACCTGCAACTCGAAATCACCCTCTTCGAGGACAGGCTTGTTATCGAATCCGATGTAGGATAAATCATCTTTTGAGAGAGTGAAGGAAACGGTTTTTGTTTCCCCCGGCTTCAGTTCTGTTTTGGTAAAGCGTATCAGTTTTTTCACGTCAGGAGAAAGGGTAGCCACCTTATCTTTCAAATACACTTCCACGACCTCTTTACCGCTTTGCCTGCCTGTGTTGGTAACATCAACGGAAAACGTCAGCAACTGGTCACCGGTAAGGGTATCGGCCGTAAGCGTCAGATTGTCAAATTTAAAATCGGTATAGCTTAAACCGTACCCGAATTCAAACTGCGGATTGAAGCCGTTAAACTCCCAGTGCACATCGCGGATGTCTGTTTTCTTATGCCAGTAGGTAAGGATGTTGCCTGTATTTCTGGGGTAGGTATACGGTAGTTTTCCGCTGGGATTCACGTCGCCGTATAGAATATCGGCCACCGCCCTTCCTCCTTCGTCGCCCGGAAGATAGGCCATGACAATGCCCCGGGCAAGGGATTCAATTTCCCTGATAATCCGCGGCCGTCCTTCAACAAGTACCAGGATAACCGGTTTTCCCGCTTTGGCCACTTTTTTAACCAGCTCCTGCTGGGCAGAGGGCATGTCTAATTCATAAATATCCGAAGGCTTTTCGGTGGCCGGAATTTCCCCCAGGCAAACAATGATATAATCCGCTTCTTTTGCTTTTTCTTCTGCTTCATTCGAATTGATGTCCTTAAGGTAATCGGTCCCCTGCACATACACCACATTCTCCTCGCCTGCATTCTTCCGGATCGCATCAAGAATGGTCAGTTTGGAGGGATCATTGAATTTTGTTTCCTGTCCCAGAAAGGTTCGCGACCAGGCACCGTTCAGGCAGTTCTGTGAATGCGCCGTGTAGCCGGTTACAAGAACTTTACTATTCTTTGGCAGGGGCAGCACGGCATCGTTCTTAAGCAGGGTAATGGCTTCACAAGCTGCACTGTAATTTTCCCTGCTAAATTCTTCGGATCCCAGCAGGGGATATCCCGAGGGATCATTGTAGGGATTGCCAAACAGGTTCAGGGCAAATTTTAGCCGCAAAATCCGTGTGACCGCATCGTCAATACGGGCTGTTTCAATCTCTCCGTTCTTTACCAGGTCAAGGATAATGTCCACAATTTTCGCATCGAATGGATGCATGATCATGTCAAGCCCTGCATTTATTGCCAATCGGGTGGCTTCACGCATGTCCGCAGCCGACTGGTGTGCCCCCACCAGAAATTCAACATCGCTGAAGTCGGAAACCACAACGCCTTTGAATCCGAGTTCACCTTTCAGAATACCGGTAATGAAATATTTGTTGATATGGCATGGCAGTCCGTTTACTGCATTGGAACTGATCATAACCGATAATGCCCCCGCATCAATCGCTTTTTTAAAGGGAGGAATATAATACTGACGCAGGTAATTTTCGGGAATCAGTGCGTTGGCCCTGTCCTTGCCGTTGATACCCGCCCCATAGCCCAAAAAATGCTTAACGCAGACAGCCGTGCAGGTGGTATCTTCAAGGCTGTTTCTTTGCGAACCTTTCATATAGGCAAGAACCATTTCAGAGATAAGGTGGGAATCTTCCCCAAAGCTTTCTCCTATTCTTCCCCAGAGAGGACTGTAGGCAATGTCGGCATTGGGATTGTAATTCCAGGGAAGGGATGCGGCCCTCGATTCATAGGAAGTTATATAGCCCGACCGGTAAGCCATATCGGTATTCCAGGTGGCGGCAATGGCAATTTGCTGGGGCAGCAGGGTGGATCCCTTAACGTAGTTGGCTCCGTGAATGTCATCAATGCCGTATACCACAGGGATGCCGAGCCTGGTGTGTTGCATGGCATAATCCTGGATGTATTTTACCATTTTAAACCAGAACGCTGCACTCGGGAGTACATTGGAAGAAGGCATGTTATGGATCGATCCCGCCCCGTATTTACCAAGGTAATATGCCACCCTGGCGGTATCAAAGACGGCCGTATCGCGCGGATCCCAGTAACCGCCCGTAAGAATGGTCGGCAAACCCAGGTTCAGCATCTGACCGACCTTTTCTTCAAGGGTCATCCGCGATAAAAGTTGTCCGGCTTTCCGGTCAAGGCTGTCGGGAGAAACATCCCCGGCACCAAACAAAGGAAAGACCGACAGAATCAACAGAAGCATTCCGATGATGACCTGCTTCATGAAATGAAATGGAATGGTTCGGTACGATATGATGCACCGATTTCTCAGGGCAGGGTAGTTTATTTTGTGACAAAGGTTCATATCCTTTTTTGTGACAAGTATAAATAATAAAAGTCAGATTCCGGATACCTTCCCGCTGTCTCAACCGGAATGAGAAAGTATTGATGTATTATTTCCGGGCGCCCGGCATATTTCCCTTCTCAACGTTATCGCAGATATTTTTGTATATTGCCGCGGGTTAAAAAGGATTGCACTACCTGGTCTCCGGTTTATGACGGGAGAAATCAAAGGTATCATCCCAAACAGAAAACAACATTAATACCGGAATAAAATGAAGACGGCAACAACAAAACTTACCTTCAGGGAAAAAGTGGGTTACGCACTTGGCGATACCGCATCCCACTTTGTTTGGGATATGGTCGGTTTCTGGATCCTGATTTTTTATACGGATATCTATGGTCTTCCTGCCGCGACCGCCGGAACAATTATGCTAATAGCCCGCTTCTGGGACATGGCTGTCGACCCGCTCATCGGGATCATATCCGACAGGACCAACTCCCGGTGGGGAAAGTTTCGTCCGTATCTTTTATTTGGAGCCATACCCTATGCCATTCTGGCTGTACTGACTTTTACCACCCCTGATTTTGGTGAGGCCGGTAAGGTGATGTATGCGGCAGTCACCTATATCCTGCTCATGACCGCTTATGCATTCATCAATCTTCCTTATTCTTCCCTTGGCGCTGTGATGACATCCGACACCTATGAAAGGGCGGGTCTGAACACCTATCGTTTCATTGCCGGTTTTGCAGGGCAGTTTATTGTAACCGGACTGGCCCTGTTCCTTGCCATCTATTTCGGAGGGGGAGATAAAGTCACCACTTCCTTTTCGGTTTCCTCATCGGTGAAGGGCATTGTTTCACAGGTTGACCACAACAGCCTGGCCTATGCTCCTGAGCAGGGCTTTGTGGGCACCGACACCTTCCGGTATCGGATTGAAAAACAGAATGCGGTTTCAGAAGCAACTGTATACGTGGTTGTAACAGATTCGGATGACTCAATCTGGGTCTCAAAGGCTGTCAATCCTTTTGTATCGAAGAGGGGTTCAGAAAATAAATTACAGGGAACGGGACCGGCCCTTAAAAAAACAATCCCGCTGGCCAAAAATGATACCTTTTATATCAGTAAGAATGCTGCACCTTTGAATCTGCCTGTCATAAAGAATGATACAATAGTAGACTATGCCAAAGGCTACCAGAGGACACTGATCTTATTTGCATTGCTGAGCCTGGTATTCTTCTTTATTACGTTTAAATCGACTAGAGAGCGTGTCCATCCTCCGAAGGCCCAGACAACTTCCCTTCGTGCAGATCTGAAGAACCTGGTGACCAACCGGGCATGGATCATCCTGGCCCTTGTGGGCATCGTTTCCTTCGTCATGTTTGCCATGCAGAATGCAGCTATTGCATACTACTTTAAATACTATATCGGAAAGGAACAAAACGTTCAGCTTTTCAATGTATTGGGGACAGTCGCTTTAATTGTCGCGCTTCCTTTGGCCAAACCGCTTGCGAAGGCCTTCGGCAACCGGAATGTGTTTATTGCAAGCTCCCTGATATCGGGTATCTTTTTTATGGCAATTTATCTGCCCGGGGAAAAGAATCTGGTGACGGTATACATATTCAACATCATTGCAAAGATGGCGTATGCGCCTGCCGTTCCTTTGCTCTGGACCATGATTGCCGATGCGGCTGATTATGGGGAATGGAAGAGTGGCCGAAGGGCAACGGGTTTGTATTTTTCAGCGGCTGTCTTTGCACAAAAGGCCGGATGGGGTATTGGCGCCGCTATTGCAGGATGGATTCTTACCGTATCCCATTATGTACCCAATGCAGTTCAGACGGCTTCGGCCATAACCGGTATCAAATTGCTGGTTTCGGTTATTCCGGGAATCCTGTATATGTCGTGTGCCATTTTCATGATCTTCTATGCCATTGATAAGAAAACGACTGACCTTATGAAAACCGAACTGGAAGCCCGCCGGGAGAAGGAGAGTGAAGAAGGCAAGCGGTGAACGGTTC